>NZ_CDRJTB010000004.1:0-153841 GCF_976954365.1 Paenibacillus sp. Marseille-Q9583 | reverse complement strand
ATGCAGTGCTTTTCACGGAGCTACTACCTCCATACAGCGGCTACACTTCAATGTTCTGCCATCGTTTTTCTGTTATAATGAAGATACAAGTGACTCAAATCATAGAGAGGTCGTGAATCATGGGTAGCATTAACCCCTCACTCCTACATATCGGCTCCACTATAGGGGCCTTGCTCATGGCGCTAATGGTTATTTTTATTCGTCTAAAAGCTAGCGCACGTCCGGTTACCATTCGAAAAATATGGATTCCACCTCTCGGGATGTCGACTGGCTTTGCCATGTTCGTTGTACCTGAAGTTAGGTTTCCTTTATGGTGGGCAGCACTCGCCTTTTTGATTGGCTGGTTCATCTTCGCGTATCCTCTAATGCGCAGCACAAACTTCGAACAACGGGATGGACAAATTTATGCTCAGCGTTCTAAGAGCTTTGCTTTCATTCTGCTCGGACTCCTTTTAGTTCGCACCTTACTTCATGAATTTATTAATAGTTATGTCAGTATCCCTCAGTCCGGTGGGTTATTCTTCATCTTAGCCTTCGG
The DNA here is from genome assembly GCF_976954365.1 of Paenibacillus sp. Marseille-Q9583. Lineage (NCBI taxonomy): Bacteria > Bacillati > Bacillota > Bacilli > Caryophanales > Paenibacillaceae > Paenibacillus > Paenibacillus sp. Marseille-Q9583. Next base: position 153,303 of record NZ_CDRJTB010000004.1, on the reverse strand, counting down.
AATGATTCTTCATTGGAGATTCTTTATGTACAAACGTTATAAAGCTATGACCTCCTCAGAGGCACAGTCCTTACAGTCATAAGTATATATTGTTATTTTAAGAAGCCATTTCAATTCATACGATTGAGATGGCTTCTTACGTGGATGAATACCTTGTAGGAAAAAACATTTTTCTGTGTCCGATGTTAGGTAACTTGTGGAGGGATACGTTAAAATATATGCATACCTAACAATAGAAAGCGAGGTCAAGGCAATTGAAAAGTAAATCAAGAAAAGTTGCCATCGTCGGTGCCGGGATGGTCGGTTCCAGCTGCGCCTACTCCATGGTCAATCAGGCCATTTGCGACGAGATCATGATGATCGACCGCACCTATGACCGCGCTATGGCACAAGCACTTGATCTCTCACACTGCATGGATTTCACAAGCACACGCACCAAGGTGTATGCCGGAACCCATAGCGACTGCGCAGGAATGGATGTAGTTATCTTAACCGCGGGCGCTAATCCAAAGGCAGGGCAGACAAGACTTGACGTCCTGGAAGCTTCTGCAGTCATTACTAGGGAAATTATTACCAACATTATGGCTGGGGGATTCGATGGAATATTCGTAGTCGCCGCTAATCCAGTCGATATTGTCACTTATATGGTATGGAAAATATCAGGGCTGCCTCGCCACAGAATTATTGGTACAGGAACCTCCATTGACTCCTCGCGCCTAAAGACACTACTATCTGATGTTTTCTCCATCGATCCACGCAGCGTAAACGGCTACGCACTTGGAGAACATGGTGAATCCCAGTTTGTAGCTTGGTCACATGTGACGATTGGCGGTAAGCCCATCCTGCAAATTATGGATCAGCATCGTGAGCGGTTCCAGCATCTGGATCTGGAGGATATCTCCCGCAAGACCAAAGATGCGGGCTGGGAGATATTCACTAAAAAAGGCTCCACACATTTCGGTATTGGCAGCGCACTGGCTTACATTACTCGTTCCATTCTGAATGATGAGCATAAGATCATTGCCGTATCCGCAATTCTGGATGGAGAGTACGGGCAAAGTGGTGTATGTACCGGCGTACCGGCCATTATTGGCAACACTGGAATTCAAGAACTACTGGAGCTTAACCTAAACACCGGAGAAGCGGAGAAATTCAACGCCTCCTGCAGCATTGTTCGCTCAGGCATTGAGAGTCTACACTTGGGAGACAGCATTTAATTTCCTGCGAACAGAAAAAATCGCTCTTTGGGGATCGGTAGATAACACCAATACCCTAAAGAGCGATTTTTTTATCCTTGATCTTTAACCTTTAATGCTCGGACACTGTTCAGTACAGCCAGCACGGTTACCCCAACATCTGAGAATACAGCCTCCCACATCGTGGCAATCCCAAATGCGCCGAGTATAAGAAATATAGCTTTAACACCTAAAGCGAAAATAATATTTTGCCATACGATCATCCGTGTACGCTTGGCAATTCCGATAGCAACAGGAATCTTCGAAGGTTCATCGGTCATAATTACAATATCTGCCGCTTCAATCGCAGCATCGGAGCCCAGTCCGCCCATTGCGATCCCAACATCTGCTCTAGCTAGTACTGGGGTATCGTTAATTCCATCACCGACAAAAATAATTTTCTCGCGATGTGACTTTTCACGATCCAGCTTCTCGATGGCCTCTACCTTATGCTGCGGCAAAAGCTCCGCGTGTACCTCATCTACACCTAACTGCTTCCCAACATCTTCAGCTACAGAAGAAGCATCGCCAGTTAACATCACCGTTTTACGGATGCCAAGCTTCTTGAGGCTCTGAATAGCCTGCTGCGAGTCCTCCTTCACTTCATCAGCAATCACCAGATAACCCCCATACTGATGATCCACCGCGATGTGAACAAATGTACCGTTTTGCGCTGGCACCTCATAAGCTATGCCCTCTCGCTCCATCAGACGCGCGTTACCTGCAAGTACGGTCTTGCCTTCAATCGAAACCTCGATTCCATGACCGGAGATTTCGTTGTAATTCGAGATCGCTTCCTTAGAAATCTGTTCTCCATAAGCCGCCCTAATCGATTCGGCAATCGGATGGTTCGAATGGCTCTCCGCATAAGCAGCTGTCTGCAGCAATTCATCCTTAGACTTGCCACCTGACGGATAAATTCCTGTAACCTTAAATTGCCCCTTAGTCAACGTTCCGGTCTTATCAAAGACAACTACTTTCACATCATTCAACGCTTCAAGATAGTTGCTTCCTTTAATCAGAATACCACTGCGTGAAGCTGCACCAATCCCTCCGAAGAAACCAAGTGGAATCGAGACCACAAGCGCACATGGACAGGAGATTACGAGGAATACAAGCGCCCGGTAAATCCAATCTGAAAAGGTTGCCCCGCTAATCACTAGCGGAGGAACGATAGCTAGCAAGACAGCTGTGATCACTACTATAGGTGTGTAAGCCCGTGCAAACTTAGTAATAAAGTTCTCTGTTTTGGCTTTGTTGCTTGAAGCATTCTGTACCAACTCCAGAATTTTGGATACGGCAGATTCACCAAAGGTCTGTGTAACTTGCATCGTAATAACGCCGTTCCGATTAATAAACCCACTTAATACTGTGCTTCCCGGTCCAGCCGAACGCGGTACAGATTCCCCGGTAAGTGCTGATGTATCCATCATGGCGCTTCCCTCAAGGATAGTTCCGTCCAGAGGTACCTTCTCACCCGGTTTCACAACAATCACATCACCGATCGCTACTTCCTCTGGGGAGACTCGTTTTAGATCATTTCCAAGCTTAAGGTAAGCAAATTCGGGACGGATATCCATAAGTGCAGTGATAGATCGGCGTGAGCGGTTTACTGCCAGACCTTGGAACAACTCTCCGATTTGGTAAAAGAGCATAACCGCTACGCCCTCTGGATACTCACCAATCGCAAAAGCACCGATGGTTGCAAGAGCCATCAAGAAATTCTCATCAAATACCTGACCCCTGATAATGTTCCTAACCGCCTGCCAGACAACTTCACTACCCACAATGAGATAGGCTGCTAAGAAAATCAGCAGTTCTACAATACCCTCCACCGGTAACAATATTCCGGCAAGCGCGAGTATCCCACCGCCACCTAGCCGCAGTAGAATCTTACGGGTATCACCTTCCCCATGCTCGTGGCTGTGGCCATGGCTGTGACCATCCGCATCATCATGCTTATGTCCGTCTGCAGCCTGATGATCGTGTTCATGGTCATGTTTGTGATCCTCTCCATGCTTATGACTACTGTTATTCTGCAGCTTGCGACTGCCCTGAATCTTCTCTCTTACATTTACATGGGGCTCAAGTGCTTTCACCGTTTTCTTTGCTTCAACAATCGCTGATTCCTCATAACCTGCGGCGGTTTCCATCGTCATTGTCTTCGTAACAAAATTAACGGAGCAAGACGATACGCCTTCAATCTTCTTCACTTTATCTTCAATTTTCATTGCGCAATTGGCGCAATCCAAGCCTTCTAATTCCCACTGACGTTTTACTTTTCCTTGCATCGTATCCATACGGCACATCTCCTCAAATAAAAACCATATATGAGCACTTGTTCATATGTTTTCTTATTGCTATTATATTCCCTTTATTTTTTAAGGTCAATACGTCATATACACCATTTTTCTCCGCTCTCATAAAAATTAAATAAATTGATCTTTTCGTGAAAATATGGTAAATCATGTATGATCGCACCCGAGATGAATTGGCAACTAAATTACACGAAAGAAAGGATGAATGTAGACCATGTCAAAGCTAGCCAAAACGTCTTCTTTTTCACAGAAATACCCTGTTTGGACCGTTGTTATAATTGAGGTGCTGTTACTTTTGGCGTTATCTGCCGCCGGGACTTACGCTACGATTAAAGAGCTTTCGTATACCGCCCCAGTACTGATCTCCTTTATTCCAATCGCGCTTGTACTGATCATCTACTTCACAGTTAAGAACAAATGGAGTAATCTCGGCTTCCGTCCTCTAAATGCCATATCCTCAGGGAATTGGATCTATTATGCACCTCTAGTGGTCATCCTGATCACCATTTCCTTTAAAGGTTTTCGTGAGATCAGTACCTCTGAGGTATTGTTCCTTATCTTCTTCACGCTGCTTGTAGCCTTTGTGGAAGAAAGTATTTATCGCGGATTGATTTTCAAGACTTTGCTCACTAAGGGCGCTAAAACGGCTGTGATTACTTCAAGCATACTCTTCTCTATTACCCATTTACTTAATGCTTTATCCGGTTCAGACATGACGCAAATCATTCTACAGCTCGTATATGCACTTCTGATCGGTTTCGTGCTTTCTTTATTAATGCTGAAAAATAATAATATACTTCCGCTGATATTGTTTCATTTTGTACATAATCTGATTCAGTTTGTTGGAAACGATAATACGAGCGAATATATGGGAATCGATCTGCTCATTCTCCTGGTGCTCACTGCTCAAAGTGTCTGGCTAGTATTTTCCTTTAGAAAACCAACCCTATCGAGCAACCTAAATCAATCTAGTTAACGCAAAAGAGCGGTTCTCCAAAATTCGGAGAACCGCTCTTTTTTTGAAAAATACAGCTATTCATGACGGACATGTTCATGCGTCTGCAGAAAAATCTGCTCTACATGCGCATCGTTGAGCGAATAGAATACCGTCTTCCCTTCTTTACGACGCTTCACAATTCGTAAATTCCGTAAATAACGGAGCTGATGGGATATCGCAGATTGTCCCATATCAAGGATCACGGACAAATCGTGTACACATAGTTCTTGCTGGGACAAAGCGTAAATGAGCCGCACTCGTGTGGGATCACCCAACGCTTTGAACATCTCTGCCATTTTATCCGTTATTTCTCGGTCAGGCAGAATCAATGCAATGGATTCCGGTTCAAGCTCCGAACCCTTGCATGTGTTATCGCAATCTTCTAATGCCGTTGGCTCCATGCTATCGCCTCCTCCACCAGCTAGTCAGCTTTGCTGATTGTTTTCCTCAATTATATGAAAACCAGCTCTGGATGTCCATGGAGAAGGCGTTTATAAGAATCGCTGTAAATCAGACCGCTTTACGATAAAAGGAGAGTAGTCCTGCCGCAAAAAACACAATAAAACTACCGCCCACTACCATCATCAACGTTTCGAACGGTAAATTAAAAGCCCCAAACGTGTCATCACCATACGGCATCATAGCCAACATCGGTTGGACCCAAGGATAATAGGGGCCATAGGTTGAAGAATTGGCGATCAGCATATTAGGAATGGTCAGACTCACATTCAGCGCCAGCGGTGCGCCAAAACTGCTCCAGCCTTGAGAGATAGCCAGCTGCAGTGCAGCGAGTGGCAGACAGGCAACAAAGCCGCCAAATACCGAGCTAAGCAGCAGCGACCAAGGGATTGAATCCGGAATATTTCGGAATAAACCCATTCCCAGCACCATCACCAGGAACGTTAGTTGAACCGCAGCCAGCAATCCGATAATCATCACATATTTTGAGAGGTACACTGATAACCGAGTCACAGGTAGAGACAGTAACATCTTCCAGCCCCCGTCATGATGCTCATAACGACAGATCAGCGCTGCGAAAATACCCGAGAGCACAGGTAGAAACAGCAAGGCATGCATCATGGACATCACATTTAACAACAGTTCCCAACTCATCTTCTCCCCTTGATTATCTGCCAATGCCCCGGGAAGTAATGCTAAAATCGGACTGCCTATAACTAAAAGCCAGACATATGATTTAGACATTTTTAATCGTTCTGCCGACAACACTCTCCAAAATGAACTCATCGTTAATCCACATCCTTTCGTGCGAAGTGCAGTGCACCCGGCAAAAGAATCAGCAGCCCCAGCAGCAACCCTGCACCGCTAAATAAGAGACGATGCGAAGATTCCCAAGCCATATATGGCCATGTTAAAGGAACCCACTCCGAAAGTAACATGGAGAAGATAGACACCAAAGATAAGGTTATTCCAAGAGCAACTGGCAATGTCTGATTACGGTTAGCCAGAGAAAGCCACAGCTGCAAAGCGATAACCGGCAACGCTGCAATATAGGACATAAAGCCAATTCGTAACACATCCAAATACGGAATCAGTTCGACCTCGAAGCCCAAAACAAGCCCTAAACCAACTGTACCCACCGAGAGCAGTAAACAAGAAACCGCCACTAGCACCAGACATAACACCAGCTTAGCCATAAATACTGAGGTACGTGAGATAGGTAGCGCCAAGAGCTGCTTCCACGAGCTCATCTGATGTTCTACATTTGCAATCAACGAGCATACTAAGGTCCCTCCGAGAAAAAGAGCAATGGGTACAAATGCAGCCACATTGTTCAGAAGCCCACCCCATAAATCCGCGCTATACTGCTCGCGAAGATAATCATAACGAAGCCCGAAGTTCAAGCCTTGCATGGCTACAAGTCCAAGCGGTCCAAGAAACACTAGAAACCAGAGTCCCTTGCCACGGATTTTGAGCCAATCCGCCGACAGTGCCCGCCACATCATGATTCCTCTCCTCCTACAACCTGCAGGAAGAAGTCCTCAAGTGATTGTCTCCGCTCCTCTACACGATAAATAGCATGCCCATTCTCTACCAAGGCTTTGACTAGCAAGGCAACTCTTGCATCGATCATCCGGGAGAAGACTAGCTTTTGGTCTTGAAGTATCCCTGTGTACCCCCGTTCTTCACCAAGACGCAGCGCGGCCTCCGGGTCCGAGACTGCTAACCGCATTTCTCCCCCGGCTTGCCGCTGCAGATTCGTTATACTATCTTGGTACACCATTCGCCCTTGACGAATGATCCCTACGGTATCCGCCATTTGCTCAATTTCACTAAGCAAGTGACTGGATACTACGACAGTAATCCCTTGCTCCTGCGGCAATCGTTTAATCAGTCCGCGAATTTCCTGAATCCCTGACGGGTCAAGTCCGTTCGTCGGCTCATCCAGAATAAGCAGCTCCGGTTCCCCGAGCAAGGCAGCAGCAATACCTAGTCTCTGCTTCATCCCAAGGGAGAACCCTTTAACTGGACGTTTCTCTTCCCCTGTTAAGGAAACAATATCAAGCACCTCAGCAATCCGTGACTTCGGAGCACCAAGGATACGCCGGATGGCTTCAAGATTATCCACAGCGCTTAAGTGCCCGTAATAGGATGGAGACTCGACAAGCGACCCTACCTTCCGCAAAATTTGCAGTTTATGCTTGCGAAGATCCTGGCCGAATACTTCAATCCTTCCTGATGTTGGAGTGATCAGTCCAAGCAGCATACGAATTGTTGTTGTTTTCCCTGCCCCGTTTGGGCCAAGAAAGCCATAGATCTCTCCCTTGCGGATGTTCAAATTTAAATTTTCCACCGCAGCCCGGCCACGGTATTTTTTCAATAAATCCTTCGTTTCAATCACTGTTTCTTTCATGTTCCTCACCTCGGTAATTAGCATAACGTCCCAAGGTTAAGAACAAGGCGGCACGAAGTTTAAGTTTTGTTTAAATTTCTTCCCGTGGATTGAAGATTACAATAGAGGTGCCATCTCCTGTACTCTCCATATCCCACTCTAACTCCATATGCTTCATTAACAGATCCACGATGGACAGCCCTAATCCTGCCCCTTTGTAATCGGATGGACTCTGGATGCCTCTGCCGTGATCCGTAATCAAAATAACATGTTGCCCATTACGGGACTCCGTAGAAATCCCTACATAAAGACCACTGCGGGCATGACGTACAATATTCTGAAACAGATTATCAAGAATACGGCGGAACCAGACCTCATCCACCATCCAGAACAGCGGATCAGCCTCCAGGTCAATATCGATCTCGAAGTTCTCTTTTTCCCATACGGGGTACCAAGCAGCAGCACTTTCCCGCAACAAGCGCAAGACATCTTTACGCTCCTTCTTCAAAGTGATTCGTCCGCTGTTGAGGAGATTGTAGGATAAAAGATTCTCGATCAAGACGCTAAGATCTGCTATACGCTTATCCATAAGCTCTAAAGACTGTTGTCCTTGCGGGGTTAAACTCTCCTTGGTCATTACATGAATGTGGCTGCGGATCACGGTTAGCGGTGTACGTAAATCATGAGATAAGTTGGATACTAAACGCTTACGCAGCTCCTCCTCTTCGATTTCCCTCTTTCGACTTTCGTCAAGCTTCGCCACCATCGTGTTAAAAGCTTCCTCCAGTCTCCCAATCTCATCCAGCTTGCCCGTCATGATAGACTTAGGCATTCTATCCGGTCCCGTAATCGTCATTGCGGTTTGCAGCTGTAGTAGCCGCTTGCGTATTTTTCTAAAGAACAGCAAAGAAACCAGTGCGAAACCTCCAAAAAGTACAAAGAGCACAAAGTAATATAAAGCCCAAGCCCCAACTCCCCCATAAGCCCCTTTGTTTAGCAGCTTGTTTGGAATTTGCATTACCATAAACCCTTTGCCTGCATCCACCCGGTCTCCCATGAAGGCGACGATGGCTAAAGGATCACGCTTTGTACTTTCCTTCATAAAATAAATTGCCTCAGCCGCAGTCCACTGCTCCGGAACTCCGCTGCCATGTTGCGGATTGCTTTCATCAGGTGTGAGAATCAACTGGGTCATTCCCTCCCCATCTACCCAAAACATAGTAGCCTCAGTGTATTTCCGTCTCAGTTCATGTAGCCGCTCATTTATGCCTTCCGAAGAAGCATCTTCCAATTGAAGTGCCTCTTTATGCCACATGGTCTCTAGCGCTTTAACACTCGAATACAGAGAGGTGTCTACAGGTGGAGCCCCTTTGGTCACTTCATTAATCATATTGTAAAGAACGAAAGATAACGGCAGGACCACAGGGATAAAAAGCAGTGCAGAAACGATAATAAGCAAATATCCCGATAGCAAAGAGGAGCTACGCTGCTTGCGAATGCGCTCTAAACCCCTCATGCTCTTACCCGATATCCGATCCCCCGGACCGTTTCTATAATTTCCGGATTACCCGGATCAAGTTCTAACTTTTCGCGCAAATATCGTATATGTACCATTAAAGTTTTATCCCCCTCGAGATAGGCTTCTCCCCAGACGGCTTCATAAATCTGCTCCTTCGTCATAATCTGGCCAAGATGACGCAGTAAATAAGAAAAAATCTGGAATTGCTTACCCGTAAGCATGATTTCTTCCTGTGTTTGAGCATTTATCACTCGGTTATCCCCTTCATAAACGACTAGGTGCTTAAGCGTGAGCGAATCCTGCACTGCTGCTCCATTCCGTCTAAGCAGTACCTCAATACGGGCTGCCAATTCATCGGGATGAAAAGGCTTGGTCAAATAATCATCCGCAAACTCAAGTCCCTGCAGTTTATCATCAATGGAAGTTCGCGCGGAGAGCATCAAGATCGGAAGCTTAGGGTACGCCCGCTTCAAGCGTTGTCCGACAGTGAAACCATCCAGGCCCGGAAGCATTACATCCAGAATGGCCAATTGACAAGGCGCTGCTTCCTCCGCCGCTCCCTCCCCGCTCCGCAGCCAACGTACAATATAACCACGCTCACTTAAATCCGTAGACACGATGCTGCCGATTTCATAATCATCTTCAATATATAACAGAGTAACGGTCATGTATTTTAAGTCCTCCCCTGAGAAATTACGTAAAAAGTTGAAGTCATTATAACATGTTTTAACAGGACACTCAGGGACTTATCTTTTAAAAAAGCCCTCCTAAACCCGTGGGGGATAGGAAGGCTTTCGGAATCGATTTTAAATTGGTTTAGGGAGTCCACACGCCGTGCTCTTTATTACTGCCAACATACTCAATACGCGTTGGAGTAAGTTCTAGAATCACATAATTAGGGTCATCAGGCCCTGTAAACCATGGCTCCAGCTCTTCGTTCCACACCTTTGTGCGCATCCCTTCATCCTTAGAAACGGCAACGGTGGCTTCAATCTCCAGCACCTCTTTGCTTCCGCCTGACTCATATCCAAGCAGCAAAAAAGCATTCGGATTATTCGATAATTCCTCCACCTTATGAGTTTTGCGATTCGTAGCTAAATAAATCTTCAAACCCTCATGGAAAATGGCCATGTAACGTACTTTTGGCTTATTTCCTTCTTCGATCGTACCAAAGGAACCAAACTTGTTGTCATCCAATGCTCTAATAATGAGTTGCTCCAGTTGTTTGTTATCCATTACGTAAATCTCTCCCTTCAAGCATGTAAACAAAAGTTTATATATCCAAGCTCACCGTTTGGATTTATCATAACAATGGTGCTTATTATAATGTACCCTTCCGGTTCACATTGAATCCGACCTTACTCCATAAACTACTTTCAATATAAGGGGCTTACTTCGTGAAAAAACTGATCTGGATCGGCTGTCTTTCCTACTTTGTCATTGGCCTTGCTCATGTAGTGCTGGGATCTATTCTTCCCGTTCTGCTACAGCATTATGACCAAAATTATAGTGCCGGCGGGCAATTAATCTTTAGTCAATTTGCTGGTTTTCTGGCTGGTGTGCTTGTCTCTCCCCTACTCAATCGCCGTTTTGGGAAACGAGGAGGGATCATTATCGCCACCGCTCTTCTCCTGACTGCTGAGATTGCGTATGCTTTTCTACCCCCTTGGGAGTGGATGTATGTCATTGCTGTTGCGGCTGGCTTTGGTTTCGGTATGATCGAAGCCGTCATCGGCACCATCATTATCGGAGCTGTGACAGAAGGAACCGCGATCGCGATGAGCCGACTTGAAGTCCTATTTGGGATAGGAGCACTTGTAATGCCTCTTATCGCCAGTCCGCTCATTGCTACCGGAGCATGGAGATTGGCATTCCTAATTGTCGCTGGCTTCTCATTACTTTCCCTCATTCTCTGGGGAAGAGGCCATTTTGGGAATCTGCAGCGCATACTGGACGAGCGAGCACCTAGCAAAGTCTCAGCATCCGCACATTCCTCGCAGTCCAGCACACAGCTTCCGTATAAAGGGAAACAATGGATTCTGCTGTGCATCTTCATCCTTTTCTTCTTTCTTTATGTAGGTACGGAGATGAGTCTGGTCAACTTTATGCCCGCCATCTTTATCGCCAAGCTAGGGATGACAGAATCTGCGGCGGCGCTGACAGTTACTTTCTTTTGGCTAGCTATGTCTACGGGAAGATTGTTTGCTGGAGTGATTGCAGAGAAAATTTCTTACCGTGTATACATTTTAAGTAGCTGTTTACTGACCTTGTTACTGCTGGCTCTTTTTCCGTTCACAGAAAATCGGTTAGCTGCATTCATCGTACTTATGCTACTTGGGTTATTTATGTCCGGTATTTTCTCCATTGCTCTAGTCTTCTCCAGCAAGATGCTGCCAGGAGCCGAAGAATCAACACCCAGCATAATGATCGCTGCTGGAGGTGTCGGTGGAGCTCTGCTGCCCCTATTCATGGGCTGGTCTATGGACCATCTAAAAGTGGCACAAACTGCTGGGTTACTTGCCGGTTTTGCCGCCTTCTTGTTCTTGCTGAGCATTGCCGCATGGAGATTCCAATCCAGACAAGCAGTGCAAAGAAAGAGTTCCAGTATTTAGAATGTTAAAATGGTATCAACCTAATCCTTTTAGGGTAATGTCATCTATAAGCATATTCTGAGCACAAGGATGGACGATGAATGGATAAGCTTTCAACTGAGCCTTTATTACATACTGCGCTTATGCAGTTTATTTTTCCCTTTTCAATAAAAAAGGGCGATTCTAAGAAGCTTATCCAACAATTGCAGGATGATGGCTTCACACGTTTTTTTCTGGATAATAAAGAGTTAGAAAATGCCTTTTACGGAGAAGGCCACTGTGTTTCCCATGAACGGATGGAGCGCACCTATTTACCGTTTGCTGCACATATTCTTTTTCCACGCAAGAAGGATGTAGACTCTTTCTGCCGCTTTTCCAGAGTCAATAATCTGGACTGTATTCTAGAGATTCCTCAGCAGTCTATATTTTTTAAAATTCTCTCGACGGATATATTCATATGTCCTTTTCAGCTTGGATTTGTGACGATACGTGTCCAGCTTGAGGGGGATTCGATTCCCTTTAGTATTGCACTGGAATTCGCGGACCGCTTCCGGACGCTTGAGAATACCTTTGTACAGGATGACTACACCTATATCCATTGCGGGGAACAGACCTATGAGATGGTAGAGGATTTTGTCTTCCGAAATCTGGTGGATGGACTGGAGCCTTTTCTGGATCACTCGGATATCAATGGGGCTTATTTCGAGACCCTTCCCTTTTTCGTAGATGAAAGAATGCAGGTACAAGCCTTTTATGGCTTTCAGAGTGAAGGAGATTCTGATGAGATTAGTATAAATTTGCGCTATCGCGCCTCTCAGCTTGATGGAATTGATCTAAACGGGAAGGCCTATGCCAGTGCCAGCGATCCAGCGTATATTGCGAACTACTGTCATGAGCATTCCTATAATCGATGGGGCCCAGACACGTATTATATGATGAATGAGCAGACCTTTTGCTGTCTAACCCGAGCTGAATCAAAGATCGCCGTTAGCCTGGCCAACCAGATGTACGGGCAATATTATTACGGATTTCTACTCAATATTTTCCACAAAATTGTTCTGCTAAAGCTGGCAAATATGCATTCCCGACTACGCATAAACCACGATTATGATGAGATCGATAATTTAATCTACTCGATTAATAAATTCTCGGCAAAGTTTTATTTCTTAGAGCTAATTTCACAGTCGCAAGGACGGGAGATTTTTCTTCAGCTGCGTAAAGTATACGGGAACGACGCTCTGTTCGAGGAAGTAAAAGAAACCTTGACTGACCTGTTTCAGTATCAAGATAAATTCCAGTCGAAGCGCCGGGATAATCTGCTGATGATCCTCACTGTATTTACGGTGGTAAGTGGGATTTATGGCATGAATCAAGTCATTGACGATCTGGATGGAAAGATTCAATGGAGTAAAATGGTTAGCTATTCCCCCTTTGAGTTTCTTGCTCTCTTTGTGATTATGAGCGGGATAATGATCAGTGTTGTCCTTACGCTAGGTGCTCTGGTTACTGAGCTTAAGCGGCGTCATCGCAAGAAACATAAAGATCTGGATTAATGAAAACGGACGGAGAGATTTGAAAAATTTAGGAGCGTGCTACTAGACATTCCGAGAACAGCCGTCTATAATACACCGTATGCAAGCATAAACGCCTTCAGCGTGCTTATAAAGACGATTAGCGTTTAAGCGAGAAATACCCGTTAACTTCATAGAACCAGGGGTGCTGGAATTGGCCGGCTGAGATTGTATCCCACAAGATACTGACCCTTATACCTGATCTGGATAATGCCAGCGTAGGAATCGCCAAATGGTTTTGGTCCCTGTGACCTTTACTAACCTTGCGCCAAGCCAGCGTCCCGATCACTCGGGGCGCTTTTTTTGTGTAGATCACAAAAGATGTAGAAGATATGTACATACTACACTTTATGGTTCATGTTGGATGACGGGATCTGGCAACCTTAAAGGAGAGAAGAAGACATGCAACTCAAAAAAGCACTTATGCTTAGCCTCACCTGTATGCTCATTCTTGCAATTGCCGGATGCGGCAGCAACAATGGGAATACAGCCGGAAACAAAGGAAATGCTGCGGATTCGAATACAGCGACCGGATCAAAAGCTCCGAAAGAGCTTACCAAAGTTAAGGTTGCACTGGATTGGACACCGAATACGAACCACACCGGTCTATACGTAGCCAAGGATCTTGGTTATTACGCGGAAGAAGGTCTGGATGTAGAAATCGTTCAACCTGGCGCAGCGGGTTCTGATACTATGGTTACCTCTGGCGAAGCCGCTTTTGGGATCAGCGCTCAGGAAGGATTGACTCTAGCCCGTCTACAAGGCGTTCCCCTTGTCTCGATTGCAGCCATTATTCAGCATAATACTTCGGGATTCGCCGCTCCAGTAGACCGCAATATTAAATCACCAAAAGATTTTGAGGGTAAAACCTACGGCGGTTGGGGCTCTCCTGCTGAAGAAGCAGCCATGAAGGCGATCATGGACCCTGTTGGTGGCGATGTGAAAAAGGTGAAGCTAATCAGTATTGGTGAAGCTGACTATTTTACCGCAGTCAAACGTGACATTGATTTCGCTTGGATCTTCTACGCTTGGACCGGTATTGAAGCCGAACTGCGTGGTGAGCCTCTGGATATGCTCTACTTGAAGGATTATGCGCCTCAGCTCGATTATTACACCCCTGTGCTGACCACGAGTGAGAAGCAGATTTCTGAGAATCCAGATTTGGTGAAGGCTTTCCTGAAAGCCACATCGAAGGGTTATCAATATGCGATTGATCATCCAGAAGAGGCTGCCGCTACATTATCCAAGGCTGTGCCTGACCTTGATGCAGAGCTTGTCCTAGCTAGCCAAAAATGGCTTAGCCCGAAATATAAGGACGACGCCCCACGCTGGGGAGAGCAAAAAACCGAGGTCTGGCAGAATTACGGCGACTGGATGTATGATTTGAAGCTGCTGGACAAACCGCTGGATGCAGCTAGTGCATTCACGAATGATTTTTTACCGGCGGAGTAGACCGGACTTCCCAAGTTCGTTCAAGATTCGACGCCGAATCTACTTCCTGAAAATACTTCGTTATCAAAGTTGGCTTTTTGAACTTACCTATACAAATTGAGAGGATTGATTATTGTGGCTAATACATTATTAAGCATTCAAGTAATTCCTAAGACTCCAAACAATGAGGACTCCATCCCCTACGTAGATAAAGCAATTGAAGTTATTCAAAAATCCGGCGTTAAACATCAGGTGAATCCTCTGGAAACTACTATGGAGGGTGAGCTAAGCGAACTACTGGAGGTTGTGCGTCAAATGCAGGAGGCGCTGATCGAAGCAGGTAGTCCAAGCGTGATCTCCCAAATCAAAATCGCTCATAACCCTAACGGAATCAGCATGGATAAATTGACGGAGAAATATCGGCCGTGAGATCGACCTGGAAGCTAATATGGCCGCCCCTTGTGGCGGTCGTCTTCTTTTTAACCGTATGGCAGTTATCTGTTTCTCTATTCCATATCGAATCCTGGATTCTGCCGAGTCCTGCTGATATTGCACGCGAATCCACCAGTAATGCCTCAGGTCTCTGGGCTCATACGATGGCTACGCTCCGACTCACATTAATCGGTTTTCCTATTGGTACAGGTGTAGGCTTGATCGTCGCTCTACTTTTGCATCTTTTACCTTGGGCTAGACGAGCTTTTTATCCACTCATTATTCTGAGTCAAAATGTTCCCTCTATCGCACTCGGACCACTGCTTATCATCTGGTTTGGCTTCGGCCTTTTGCCCAAAATCGTGCTGATTACACTGGTATGCTTCTTCCCGGTTGCTGTCGCTGCAATGGGCGGCTTGTCTCAAAGTGATCAAGTCATGATGAATTATATGAAAATGGCGGGCGCAAGCAAGTGGCAAATCTTCACCAAGCTGGAGCTTCCCTCTTCTATCCCGGCACTATTTTCCGGCGTGAAAATATCAGCTACTTATGCGGTTATGGGAGCCGTGGTCGCTGAGTGGATTGGCGCGGATAAAGGGATTGGCTATTATATGCTCCTGCAAAAATCAGCTTACCGTACGGATCGGATGTTTGTCGCTATTGTTATTATTGTGCTCCTTAGTCTTGTGCTTTTTGCGATTATCGCCTTGCTCGAAAAATGGTTAGTTCGCTGGAAACCGCGCCGTAACTCATAGAAAGGAAGATGCCTGGATGTCTCAAGCGACGCAAATAGAGCAAAGAACAACTGAAATCATAAGCTCTCCTGAAGCTCATACTGCACCACCTGCTCTTGAAGTAAGCGGCATCTCCAAGTCCTTCACCCATCGTCGCCGCGAGACGAACGTGCTGAACAACGTTTCTCTTAAGGTAGAACAGCAAGAGTTCGTTTCAATCGTCGGTCCTTCCGGCTGTGGAAAAAGCACCTTATTCCATATGATCGGCGGACTAGTGAAGCCTGATGCAGGAACGATCCTCATGAACGGTAAGGTCGTTACAGGTCAACGTGGTGAAATCAGTTATATGCCGCAGCAGCCTGCGCTTTTTCCTTGGCGAACGATTGAAGATAATGTACTGCTAGCCAGAGAAATCAAAGGTGCTCTGCAGGATGGAGCTCGTGAAGAAGCGCGCCAGTGGCTCGCCAAGGTTGGCTTGAATGGATTCGAACAGGCTTATCCGCATATGCTGTCTGGTGGGATGCAGCAGCGTGCTGCTTTTCTCAGAGCATTGCTGGCTCCGCAGGAGTTGATGCTGCTCGATGAACCTTTCAGCGCACTGGATGCACTAACTCGCAGTGAAATGCAGCGCTGGTTGCTGGAGCTGTGGGAGGAGAATCGCCGCTCCGTGCTATTCATTACCCATAACATCGAAGAAGCGTTGCTGCTCTCGAATCGTATTTATGTATTCTCGGGTCGTCCCGGCTCCATCCTACATACTGTTGACGTGCCATTTTCACGGCCACGCCGCGATGAGATTACGGATTCCCCGGAATTCCTTAAACTCAAACGCCAGCTGTCACAGTGGATGCGAGAAGAACAAGCTAAGAATGAAAAACAGCCTTCTAAATAGAGATCAAAACAAAGAACCGCTCGGGCTTCTATTAGCCCAAGCGGTTCTTTTGTTGTAACCAAAATATGCTGTTTATATCTTATTGTGCTTGTACAAACTCAGCAGATTTAATCCCTGCTTGACGGCCGAAAATAATGATTTCTGCTACAGAGTTACCGCCGATCCGGTTTTGACCGTGTAATCCACCTGTAACTTCACCAGCCGCATACAGGCCAGGAATAGCAGCGCCGTCTTTATTTAATACTTCTGTGTTCGTATTGATCTTCACGCCGCCCATGGTGTAATGAATCCCTGGGGCGATCTTAATAGCGTAGTAAGGACCCGCGGACAAATCGTTGTCCATTCCTGTTGTTCTGCCGAATTCAGCATCGTTCTTGTTCTTTACCGCGCTGTTCCAAGTATCAAGTGTCGCTTTTAGCTTATCGGCTGGCACACCGATTTCTTTCGCCAATGCTTCGATGGTATCCGCTTGGATCACGAAGCCCATTTTGTCATATTGTTCAATTGCTTTCACACGTGATTTGACGCCGGAATCAAAGACAAGCGTTGCCGCTTTTTCAGGAAGTGTATTGATCGCTTCGGTAACTTTATCACGTGTAGTCAATTCGTTTACGAACCGTGTGCCTTCGCTATTCACGAGGATAGAACCTTCGCCGCGTACAGCTTCCCCGATCAGATAAGATTTTTCTTGTTGAACTGTTGGGTGAACCTGGATTTGATCCATATCAACGGTGGTTCCGCCAAGTGCCTCAATCATCTTGATGCCGTCGCCGGTACTGCCGATTTGGTTAGTCGTTACGTATCCTTCCAGATCAGGTCTAACTTTTGATATCATATCCATGTTGGATCCAAAACCACCTGTTGTTACAACAACTGCCTTCGCTGTAATGGTTTTTTCATCAGCTTGGTTAAAGAGTACTTTGACGCCGTTAGCCTTACCGTCTTTTTGAGTAATTTCTTTAACATCCGCGTTCACAAACAGTGGAATTTCTTTTTCTTGTACGTTTCTAACCAATCCTTTGACAAGGTATTGGCCTACCGCAGAGCCGTCTTCTGGACGATGGGTACGTTTTTCGCTCATGCCGCCTGTGATCGTAATATTGTTCAGCTTAATTCCGATCGAATCCAACCAATCGATTGCACTTGCGGAATTGTCAACGAAGAAACGAAGCATCTCTTTATCGTTCGTGTCATGGCCGCCCTTTAAGGTCTCTTCATAAAACTTATCATTGCTATCTTCAATGCTTTGCTCTTTTTGAAATTTCGTTTGGGAAGCGTTCATTCCTGAGGAGGATTTACTTGTATTCCCACCTGCAACCGGCATTTTTTCTAAAATAACAGGGTTCAAGCCTTTGGCCTTAGCTTCCAGTGCAGCCGACATTCCTGCGCCACCAGCACCAACAATAACGATATCATAATTATCTTTTAATTGATCCAGTGGTGTGTAACTAGCTTCTGATGCGCCTGATACGGCTTCAGCTTTATCATTTTTGGCCGTCTCATTTACCTTACTTTTGTTCTCGTTTCCATTACTATTACCTGCGCTGTTGCTATTACTGTTACCGCAGCCTGCGATTACGAGCATGACAGAGAGAATGAGAATGAGAGCAGTACTTGTTGTCTTCTTCATCTTTATAACGCCCCTTTGTGAATGTTTTCACATTTATAATAACGCAAAGTCGATGTTTTGTGAAGGTATTTTTGTAATTAGTTATGATTACTGTTACATTTTCATGAATATTTTCATTTAAATTTCCATAAAAATCCTCATCAGCTTACTACACAAAGAAAACCGCCCTATCCAGGGCGGTCTCCTACCTTATTTTCTAATCAACGTTTACAACACCAGTTTGGGTCGTACGAACTGTCTGCCCTTACTTATGGTATATAAGCTATAACTTCAATTTCTACGAGCCCGTCCTTAGGCAGACGTGCTACTTCAACAGCGCTGCGAGCAGGGTATGGCTGAGCAAAGAATCTTCCATAAATCTCATTCACCTTAAGAAAATCATTCATATCCTTTAGGAAAACGGTCGTCTTTATTACCTGGTCCATGCTTGTACCCGCCGCTTCCAGTATGGCTTTGACATTCAGCAACGACCGTTCCGTCTGTTCCTCGACCGTAGCAGGAAAAGTCCCATTAACCGGGTCTAGTCCGAGTTGTCCTGAAGTATATAAGACGTTCCCAAGCTTTACAGCTTGAGAGTAAGGCCCAATTGCACCTGGTGCATCCGTTGTTTTTACAGTTTCTTTATGCATATTTGTCATTTTAAAAGACTCCTTTATCCAGCTTGTTCATTAGTGTTACCGTCATATTCCTTTAGCATTTCTGCCTGTTGCTCTGGTGTTAACTTCGCGATACCGAATCCCGTGAAGCCCCATATCGTCGCAAAGATTATTCCTGTCCAACAGAGAACAGCCCAAGGTAAATAATCTAGCGTTGCAACACCCAGCGTTCCCGCCATATAAGCACCTGCAGCTGTCCAAGGCAGAATAGGCTCGGTAATCGCCGCTGAATCCTCGATGGTACGTCCCAAGTTCTTCGGATGCAAGCCCCGACGGATATATGCTTCACGCAGCATTTCCCCTGGCATTAAGATGGATACCTGACCATTACTTGTAACTCCGATCATCGTAAGACCTGTAACAATGGTTGCTACGATCATTGAACCTGTGGAATGAACGAACTTCAAAAGCTTATTAACAATCAATTCCAAGGACTTCGTCAGAGATATGGTTCCAGCGAACGTGATTGCACAGAAGCAAATGAGAAGTGTCCCCATCATGGAGTTCATTCCGCCACGATTTAGGAGACGGGGTACATCTTCAATAACGTTGGCAGAATCAAATCCAGCTACGTGAACCATAGAAATATTAAAACCATTAACAACAGATGATACGACATCATTCAACGTAAAGCCCTGAAATATAAGTGCGTTGGCCATAGCGAACATAGAAGAGATCAGCATGACCGGTATTGTCGGTTTCTTCGTAATCGAACCATACAAGATGATTAATACAGGTACTAAGAGCAGCAGATTAAAGTCGTAAATGGTATCCAATGATCCCATGATCGTTCCAACCTTTTCCGGAATAACAGCACCCGCGGCATCTGTGTTTAGGCCTGTGATAATAAAGACAACGCTTGCAACGATAAAGGATGGAAGTGTGGTATATAGTAAATGTCCAATATGTTCATATAGATTGACACCTGTTGCTAATGCAGCAATATTTGTCGTGTCTGAAAGCGGTGACAATTTATCGCCAAAATAAGCACCTGCAACAACAGCACCAGCCACTGCCGCTAGGTTCGCATCCATACCCGCACCAACGCCCATAAATGCAACTCCGATCGTTCCCGCTGATCCCCAAGATGTGCCCGTACAAAGCGAAACGGCAGCTGTCGCCATAAATGCGGTAATAAGCAGGAATTGTGGACTAATGATTTTCAATCCATAAAAAATCATCATCGGGATCGTTCCGCCAACCATCCATGCCCCAATCATAAAACCAACCATAATCAGAATAAGAATGGCAGGCATCGTTTTCGCGATCTTACCAGCGATAGATTCTAGTATGTCGTTGTAGCTATAACCAAGAATAATCGCGATAATACCAGCAACAACCGCAGAGGTAATAATAAGTGGTTCTGGCGGTAATTCATACAACACATACCCTAAACTAAGTAGCACAATCATCGTAATAATCGGTAATAGTGCTAAGAACATCGTCGGCTGTTTCTTGACTTTTGGTGTTTCTGATTTGGACATGATTATTTTCCCCCTTGATACGGATCTGAGAAAGGCTACTAATGAGGTCTTTCAAGGTCATTGATAAAGCTTTTTTTCATTTAAATTTTTCAATGGATAGGCTTGGTACAGCCGATGAAAAGCTTCTTGCAACCTGGGCAGTGGCGTTGCAATATTTAAGCGGATAAAGCCTGCTCCTGATGCCCCAAAACCTGTTCCAAAGCTCACACTAACCTTCGCATCCGACTCAATCCATTGCTTTAGCTCTGCTTCGTTGGTGCTAATTGCCCTACAATCCACCCATAACAGATAGGTTCCTTCTGATTCGATCACGCGAAGCTCAGGCATATGTTCAGTTATATAAGCTTTCACCCAAGCGATATTGGTTGTGATATACCCTCGTAATTGTTCCAGCCATTCATCGCATTCCGTATAAGCCACTTCTAAAGCAGGTACTGCAAAAAAGGTGGGGTTATGACAGCCTGCTTGCTGTAAGCAATGTCTGAATTTCTCACGCAGCTGATCATTCGGAATCACGATATTAGCAATTTCAAGGCTTGCAAGATTGAAGGTCTTCCCTGGGGAAGTACAGATAAAGGATCGCTGCTCTGCCTCGGTCGATATCTTCCCGATTATCGTATGCTCATAGCCTTCATGGATAAAATCGGCATGAATATCATCCGATACAATATAAGCATCATACTTTGTACACAAGCTAACGATTCGTTCTAGTTCAGCTCGTGTCCATACTCGTCCAACCGGATTATGCGGTGAGATAAGCAGTACAATTTTAACCCCTGCTTGCATCCGCAACTCCATATCAGCAAAATCGATCTCATAACGCCCGTTCACTTCACGAAGCGGACTTTCCACTAATACGCGGTTATTTAGTTCTACCGATTTAGCAACCGGCTGATAGGCTGGAGTATGGATTAACACTTGATCACCTGGTTGAGTGAAGTTCTGAATGATCAGAGAAACCGCTTGCACAATACGAGGGCAAAACACGATCCATTCTTGCGGAACCTCCCAATCGTAAGCCTTTTTAATCCATCCCTGAACTGCCTCATAATAAGGTGGAAAAGGATCGGTATATCCATATATGCCATGCTTCGCCATCTCCGTTACTCGCTCTATCACCTGTGGAGGGGCTTGAAGATCCATATCCGCGACAGAAAGCGCTATCATTTCTCTGCCCAAAACTTGCGCCATACCATCCCATTTAGCGCAATTGGTCCCATATCGGCTAACAACCTTATCAAAGTCTATTGTCATCTAGCCCACTTCCTCTCTTGAGAGTTCTGTTTATTCTCACTTGATTTTTTGCAAATAACGATAAACTGTTGGCTCAGATATCATCAAGGTCTTAGCGACTTGAGAAACTCCACCTTTAAGTAGAAACACGCCCTGCTCGTTAAGTACTTTCACAAGTTCAATCTTCTCTTTCGAGGACAATCGCTCTGCCGGGACATTAATTTTACCGAGCACCGAATCAATCATGTGCTGGAGTAGGTCATCTACGTTTCCTTGTAAATACTCTTCCGTCTGCTTCTCTACAACCTCTTGTTGTGGTATTAACGGTACTGGTGGAAGTGTTGATCCTCCTTGCAAAATGTTTTGTATCCACTCAGCTGCAACCTCCATATGCGTGACATCAATGTTAATACACATCATACCGACCAATTCGCTGCTGCTGTTTTTAATATAGTAAGTAGCGGAGCGAAACACCTGACCTTGCGAACCACGCGCTTTATAGTTAGCAATAAACGGTTGCTCACGGTAGGACTCATCTTTCAACAGCTTAAGCACGAGATCTGTTGAGCTATCGCCTACTTTACGCCCACTAATGTATCCGTTCTCAATAAAAATAATTGAACGCTCTGGATTGCTTATATCATGAATAACAACCTCACATTTTGAACCTATAATTGAAGCAATAAAAGAAGCGATTGGAAAATAGGACTCCAGGCAGCTGCGATCTTCTAACATGTGAGCATCTGACTCCTTTCGTTTTACGTCTTTTCCATTTCGATAATAATTTATTATCTTGATAAGATTTTATTACAACATTCTTAAAAAAGCAATCAGTAATATATTGGAATTATTCCAGCCAATATTCTCCCATAAAATACTTACGACATACTTCCTGTAAAGCGATAATAAAAAAAGCCTTTCACCATTTCTACAAATTGCAGAAATAGTGAAAGACTATATTTACTGCTGTACCTTATTTCCTAATCATAGCTCGATACACGAATTTAGGAAGAACTGCTTGCCTGCGCCAACGCGACTTTTGTCCTTTGGCCACAGGTGCGAATAAGAGTCGATGCAGCCACTCCAAGTTGAGTTTCTTCCATATCGCAGGGGCTGGAGTCACTTTTCCCGCTATAACATCCAAGCTGCCCCCCACGCCAAAAACAACTTTTACCTGCGTGAGCTCCTTTTTGTGCTTATAAACCCATTTGTCTGAGTACGGCGCACCCATCGCAACGATCAGGAAATCCGGCTGTGCGCGCTGAATCTCTGCTACAATGGCCGGTTCCTCATCTTTAGTAAGAAAACCATTATGTCTTCCGGCAATTTTCACATTCGGATATCGCTCTGTGATCTTTTCGACCGCTTTACAGCTGGTATGCTCATCCGTACCCAAGAAATAAAAGCTCCAGCCCAGCTTATTCCCTTGCGCGAGCAGTTCAAGAAGTAGTTCATACCCCGTAACTCGTTCAGCTATAGGGTCACCTTTTCTTCTCGATGCCAGCACAATGCCAATCCCATCAGGAGTAATCAAATCTGCCTCATGGAGTATGGTTCGAAGCAGCTCGTCCGATTGACTTGTTATCGTAATTTCCGGGTTAGCCGTGATCAAATGGAAAAGTTTCGGTTCTCCGGATTGAATATGTTTTGTTAGATGAAGTGTTGTCTCGTTTAGTGTTAGTTTTGAAAAAGGAACGCCTAATATAGAGACTGTCCCAGCCATTTAATCACCTCTTACTGAAAAGTTCATTCCAGTATACCCTACCGTAATCAAGAAGGATAGTCAGCGTCATTACTCCGTTATTCCTCCAAAAGTATCTTTCGAAATTGTTTTTCCATTTTGACAAAATTATTGTCCTCCTGGTACATGGGAGCAAAGGACTCATCGTCTCGAAGATAACTCCAAAAATCGCTTGCACACTCCAAAATCTTTCGACCGACAACCGTTTGTTGCGCTATGGGAACAAGCCATTTGTCATACGGATACGGATAACCTTCAATAGTGATTGCACAGCGTAAAGCTTCTTTATAAAGGGAAACCGCTAAGAATAAGATCGGATAGGCATCGCCACGAACTACAGGATTATCTAGACTTCTGGCATAGCTTCTTAGCTGTATGTATGAATTCTTACGAAATTTCATTAGCACTTCAGGTTGGAGTGGAACATAGGAATGAAAAATTGACTTCAGATCCAGCTGATCGTAGTAAATATAGGACACTGATGCATTCCACAGCCATTCCATATCCCCACTCATTAAAGCCTCTTTGATATCAGATATTTTATGGAGTGTATAATGCCCTGTCTTCCCACTCGGAAGCCTTAAATCCATAAAAAAACTACTGTGCTCCGGAATTAGCCCTGCTTCCTCGAACCGATGATTAATACTGTTGTAAGACTCATCCTCACAAATAATGATTATATCTACATCCGACTGCCCATCTACCACCCCGAGTGCGGTCGATCCATCTAGGATAATGCTTAACCTTTTACGATCTTCTTGCAATAACGGATGATTCAGGATCTCTTGCGTAATGAACTTTCCAATCTCCTCTAGTAATTCGCGATGAAGTAGCAACTTATCAGGTGTTAGTAAAATATCCGACAATACTGATTTCATCATCATATCCATTAGCCTCCAATCGATCTCAATCCCCTTAAAAATATAGCGCTTACACTTAATCTAAAATGTAGATTTGGGAATATCATTCTATACTCTGGAGATACATCTTGCAACGATATATGTAGTACCCTTTTGCCCTTGCCCAAATATAATGAAGCATCTAGTCATTTGAAGAGGGGGTTATATCATGGCGTTACCCACCATCATAACCACAGTTCCTACATCCGTACCTGTCGGAGATATTGAGGTAAATCCAGTCACCAATCGGGTATACTTCGTAAATCCTAACACTACAGCCGGAACTGTTGGTGTATTAAGCACCCTGACCAATCGGATCATTGCAACCATACAAGTAGGTAGATTTCCGCTCAAGCTTGCCATCAACCCAAGAACAAACCGTGTGTACGTCACCAACTTCCGCGATGGAACGGTATCTGTAATTAGCGGACGGACAAACCGTGTAATCAAGACCCTCCAAGTGGGCAGGAACCCTGATAGTGTTAACGTTAATGTTCGAACGAACCTGATTTATGTGTCGAGTGCCTCTGGCATCGTAACCGTCATCGATGGCAGATCGAACTGCATTCGGACTACTATCCAGATCGGCGGCCGCCCCTCCGCTATCGTCATTAATAAACGTACCAATCGCATTTATGTAACGAATACGATAAACAATTCCGTATCTGTCATTAACGGTAGTACACAAACTGTAATAGCAACCATCAAGGTTGGCAACAACCCAGTAATCACACCTGCGCTAAATCCGATTACGAACCGTATTTATGTAGCCAACAACTTAAGCCGCTTTCTTTCCGTGATCAATGGCCATACCAATAAGCTCCTCAAGAATGTACACCTTGGACGGTTACAAAGCGAGGTCATCCTTAATCCGCTTACAAACCGTGTTTACGTGTCCAGTGCTCAACAGGTTAAACAAGGGAAGCTTTTTGTGCTTAATGGAAATACCAATAAGGTGATTGCAACTAGAGTGTTATCTTCCTCCTCCAGCACATTCATCAACCCGATTACAAATCATTTATTTGTCAGTAATTTCAATAAGAACAGGATGTCCGTGTATAACGCCAGTACGTTTAAAAGAATCGCGGTATTCCCCTCCGTAACAGGCGTAAATATTGCACTTAATCCACTAACGAACAGGTTATATGTCGCGAACGACAATTCCATCACAGTCATTCAGGATGGTCCAAGATTAACACATCATTATAAGTAATCTTTAGTTTCTTATATTTGCAAAAAAAGGCGCTTCACCTATAAGGTGAGCGCCTTTTTGAATATAGACTAATGCGTTGTAACCTGCTTAGCAGCTACTTTCTTTGCAGTCACTTTCTCTTCTGCCGTTTCCTTAGGCTGTACACCTCTTTTAATAAAGAAGGCTAGAATAAATGCAATAATCGCTACGCCTACAGATACCAAGAATGCATCGTTAATTCCTTCAATAGTAGCTTTCGCAATGACTTGATTTTGTATACCAAGCAATTGGTCTGCCGAGGGTTTAGTCGTTAATTTACTTACAGCATCAGCGACCATATCTTTCACATGTGAAGTAGTACTGTTAGACATAATGGTTACGAGCAGTGCCCCACCTATCGCCCCTGATACTTGCTGAATCGTACTGTTCATGGCTGTACCATGCGGCGTATATTTGGCTGGGATAGAATTCAAACCATTGGTCATAACTGGCATCATCACCATAGAGATCCCGAACATTCTCACAGAATATAGAATCATGAGTGTCGAATATTTAGTCGTTTCAGTCAGATCACTAAAGAAATACGTACTAATCACTACAACCGCTAGACCGATTAGCGCTAATACCTTACCGCCGAATTTGTCGAACAATTTACCTGTGATTGGTGACATAACACCCATAATTAACGCACCAGGCAACATTAGAAGTCCAGAATCCAGTGGTGAAATCCCTCTAATATTTTGCAGGTAAATCGGCATTAGCATCATCGCCGAGAACATTGCCATATTCAGTGTAATCGAAATCGCTGAGGATAAAGCGAACATCGGATATTTGTACACTCTGAAGTTAAGCATAGGCTCCTTCATCTTCATTTGGCGCATAATGAAGATCACTAATCCGATCGCTCCGATAATAAGCGCGGAGTAGACCATTGGATCATCCCATCCTTTGTTCCCAGCGGAACTGAAGCCGTATAGTAGACCTCCGAAACCAATCGCTGATAGAACTACAGATAAGAAATCGATCTTAATTGCCACATCTTTTTTAGGATCATGCAATTTGAAGAAGGCCAGAATGAACACCAATACGGCGATTGGGGCAATCATAAAGAATAGAACAGGCCATTCATAGTGCTGAATAATCCATCCAGATAATGTAGGTCCGATAGCTGGTGCAAAAATCATAACCAACCCGAACATCCCCATAGCTGAACCACGTTTTTCAGGCGGAAAGGTAGTGAACAATACATTCATTAATAATGGCATCATGATCGCAGCCCCTGAAGCCTGAACCATTCTGGCGATCAACAACACAGGGAAGCTTGGTGCTAATCCGCCGATAAAGGTTCCAATCGCAAATAATCCAATGGCGATTAAGAACAACCGTCTCGCCGTATACTTTTGAATCAAAAAAGCTGTTGAAGGAATCATGATCCCGTTCACCAGCATATAGCCCGTTGATAGCCACTGTACCGTTGAGGCACTGACATCAAAATCCTTCATAATCGATGGTAAAGCTATATTGAGTAGGGTATTACTCAGTAAAGCAACAAATGCACCAATCATGAGGATTGCCAATATCCCGTAGGACGCTTTACTTTCCTTTGCTTTCATTTTGGAATCCTCCATTCTATAATCATACTAACGGTTCAAATTTGAACTCGTGTTATAATCCAGTGTAGAATATATTACTCCCTTATTTCTCGCTTGGCAAGACAAAAATCATTTAAAATTGAAATTGTATTAAGTGGAAATATACGCTAGTCTATATTGGAACAAAGAGTTCCGCTTAAAGGGGCACCTCAGATGATAAATAAACGAAAAGAGCAAGTGGTTCATAAAGCACATGAATTATTTATTGAAAAAGGCTATCACGCCACATCCATTCAGGATATTTTGAATCATAGCCGGATCTCCAAAGGATCTTTTTATAACTATTTCCCTTCCAAAGGAGATCTCTTTAAGGCTGTATTCACGTCTATTCACATTCAGCTTGAAGAAGGGCGAAATTCAATGCTCATTGGTCAAGATCCCTCTGACATTAAGATTTTTGCCGAGCAGGTTCAGCTGGTCATGAAAATCAATAAAAAAAATAAATTATTACAGCTCGTTGAAGATGCTTTGGTCTCCAATGATCCAGACTTAATTACATTTATCAAAAAAACGAAGTTCAGCCTGCTAACCTGGGTATATGAACGTTTCCTTCATATTTTCCCTGCGGATAAGAAACCCTATTTACTGGATGGAGCCATCATTTTTAACGGAATTCTGCAAAATATGCTGCAAATCAACAATGCTATGAATGAAGTCATCACTTCTAAGCAAATCATTGATTATTGCACTACGCTTATCCAAACCATTGTTGAAGAAGTAAGTGAAATGGGCATTCAACTCATCTCACCAGATCACGTGGATAAGTTATTGCCCGCAGCGGAATACACTGATTTTTTCAATAATGATTTATCCTTTGCGACCATAAGCTTGAAGAAAGTTATAGAGAGATCCTTTGCGCCTGGTGATGCGAACCTCACCAATTATCTAAAGCTGTTATACTTTATCCAGGAAGAAATCATGAACAACAAGGAACCGAGACAGTTCTTAATCGAAAGTGCTCTACTATCCTTAAGGACATGCCCTAATCTAAATGAAGCCAAAGAGTTTAAGCATTATCAGGATGTATTATCTAAAATGCTGTAAAGCTAACTAAAAGTGTGGTGATGCATTTGTTCAAGCTATTATTAATCGAAGACGATTCAACGCTGTTTAATGAGATCAAAGAGCGACTTACACAGTGGTCTTATGATGTGTATGGTATTCAAGATTTCAGCAATGTCACGCAGGAATTTATAGAGATCAAACCTGATTTAGTCATCATCGACATCCAATTACCTAAATTTGATGGGTTTCATTGGTGCCGAATGATTCGTTCCCACTCCAACCTTCCGATTATCTTCTTATCATCCCGGGATCATCCTACGGATATGGTAATGTCGATGCAGCTTGGAGCCGATGACTATATTCAAAAGCCCTTCCATTTCGATGTACTCATTGCCAAAGTACAAGCGATTCTTCGGCGCGTCTACAATTACAACACGGATAACCTTGAGCTCAAGACATGGTGCGGAGCAACCGTGGATTATGAGAGAAATGTATTGACGCATGAAATGGGATCGATTGAGCTTACGAAAAACGAGATTTATATATTGAAATTGCTTATTGAGAAAAAAAATAAAATCGTCACCCGCGAGGAATTAATCAATAGCTTGTGGGATGATAAACGTTTTATAAGTGACAACACCCTTACCGTCAACGTAAACCGGCTGCGAAAAAAACTGGATGAGATAGGCTTAGGTAGTTTCATTGAAACGAAAGTGGGACAAGGGTATATGGCCATCGAAGAGGAAGCACTATGATTAAAAAGTATCTCTTGGAAAGAAGTAGCTGGATCCTACTAGTCCTCTTCACCAATCTTTTTATACTTTTTGTCACCTATATGGATTCATCCATCCCATTCTCTTCAGTTCTCTATCTGGTCTCCTTGTCGATGCTTTTTTTTGTGATGTTCTTAATCCTTCGCTATCCCAGAGAAACCAGGTTCTATAAAAGCTTGGTTGAGCGAGATGATGATCTGGATGTAACGAGTATCGCCACCCCCGAAAGCCCGTTTGAGCATATTATTGAAGAGAGCATTATCAATCAAGCTAAATGGTTAAAACAGGCTGCCTCAAACAATCAAATGACGTTAGAACAGGAAAAAGATGAACTATTATCGTGGATTCATGAAGTGAAGACCCCTCTGACAGCAATGCATCTAATGATGGAGCGAATCGAAGATGATGTAATGAGGAAACATCTGACCTATGAATGGCTGCGTATACATCTTCTGCTGGATCAACAGCTACATCAAAGGCGAATTCCCTTTATCGAAAATGATCTGTATATAGAACATATCGATTTAGAAACGCTTATTTTCGGGGAGATTAAGACGTTGCAATCCTGGTGTATTCAGAAGGGAATCGGCTTTGAGCTGAACTTGGAAGTAGCGGAAGTGCTTAGTGATGCCAAATGGCTGGCTTTTATTATCCGACAACTACTAACCAATGCCGTAAAATATAGTGAGGCTTCAGATATTACAGTGAGTAGCTATCAGCAATCTGAACATATCGTTCTTGAGGTGAAGGATGGTGGGCGCGGGATAGATCCAAAGGATTTACCTCGGATATTTGATAGAGGATTTACTTCCACCACCGTGCATCGCGACAATGCCGCAACAGGTATGGGATTATATTTAGCCAAAAAAGCAGCGCAATCCTTGTTGATCGTCATCGGAGTTGAATCGAGACCCGGATCAGGGACGACGTTCACTTTAACCTTTCCGCTTAAAAATGAATTTGTGAAGCTCTCAAGCGTGTGACAACAATGTCACATGCTTTTTTATTTTGTTCGGGCAATCGAAGGATAAGAACGGCAAAGCCTTTTATAATAAAGCTATACAAAAAGAACGAGTATAAAAAGGGAGTGAATCATTATGGCAATTCTTGAAGCCACTAAAATTCATAAAAGCTACGGAAATAAATTAAACAAACAATCCGTGTTGAGTGGACTGGATATTTCTATAGAAGAAGGCGAATTTGTTGGGATCATGGGCTCTTCCGGTTCAGGAAAGACCACCCTGCTTAACGTTCTCTCGTCAATTGATCAGATCAGCAACGGGTCGATTACCATTGAGGGTACTGAAATTTCTAATATGAAAGAAAAGCAATTAGCTGAATTTCGGAAAAATCATTTAGGATTTATTTTCCAAGAATACAATCTCTTAGATACGCTGACGGTGAAGGAAAACATCCTGTTGCCTCTATCCATTACCAATACCCCTAAGAAAATTGCCAATGAGAAATTCGAAAACGTCGCGAGGGAGCTGGGGATTTTAGAGTTAAAAAATAAGTACCCGAATGAAATCTCTGGGGGTCAAAAACAACGCACCTCTGCAGCTAGAGCCTTCATTCATGATCCAAGCATTATTTTTGCTGATGAGCCTACTGGTGCCTTGGATTCTAAATCTGCTTCTGATTTGTTAAACAAGCTGAGTGAATTAAATCAAAGACGAAAAGCAACGATCGTTATGGTTACACATGATCCAGTGGCAGCTAGCTATTGCAGTAGAGTTATTTTTATAAAGGATGGTACGATCTATACGCAATTAAATAAAGGAGAACAATCAAGGCAAGTCTTCTTTAATGACATCATAAAAACACAAGGTGTACTGGGTGGTGTGCAGAATGAGCATTAATGTACTGATGCTTCGAAATCTGCGAAAAAACATCAGAAATTACTATCTGTATGTATTTGCTCTCGTCTTTAGCGTGGCCTTATATTTCGCCTTTGTTACATTGCAATACGATCCTTCGATGGATGCGGTAGAAGGCTCGATCAAAGGTGGCGCAGCAATCAAGGCTGCCTCAGTCTTACTGGTCGCGATTGTATCCATTTTCCTGTTATATGCAAACACTATCTTCATCAAACGCCGGGGAAAAGAAATTGGCCTGTTCCAGTTAATAGGGATGACCAAAAGTAAAATATTCCGAATCCTTTCGGCAGAGAATTTCATCCTATATTTTGGTTCTTTAATTCTAGGAATAGCCGTGGGCTTTTCTATTTCCAAATTAATTCTTATGATTCTTTTTAAAATAATGGGGATCGATGCGATAGCATCCCTTCGTTTTTCTACCCCAGCCCTGGTTCAAACGCTGATCGTATTCTTTGTAATCTATCTTTTGATCATGCTGATGAATTATGGATTTATTAAAAGACAAAGCATTCTATCCTTATTCCGGGTGACCTCAACCACAGAAGGCAACGTGAAAAAGCTGTCCGTCTTTGAAATGATTATAGGGATCGTTGGGATTGGATTGATCCTGCTTGGCTATTCGATTTCATCTCAATTATTTAGCGGAGACTTAACATCAATGACTGAGCTATCTATAGCCATGATCACTATTCTGGCTTCAGTTATCATTGGGACTTATCTTTTTTATAAAGGCTCGGTAAGCTTTATCTTTCATCTCATTCGTAAAAAGAAAAACGGGTATCTGAATATTAAAGAGGTGTTGTCCCTCTCCTCCATTATGTTCCGAATGAAATCCAATGCCGTATTACTGACTATCATTACAACGGTATCAGCACTAGCGCTGGGTTTATTATCCTTGAGCTATATCTCGTTCTACTCTGCTGAGAAAAGTGCGAAGCTCTATGTTCCGTCAGATTTTATTCTTACGGATCTCCAGGATGCTAAACAATTTAAAGAGGCATTAACGACTGAAAATTTGATGTTTAGGGAAAAAATAACCGAAGTCATTCAAGTGGATGTAAATATAGAGAAGCTTCTGGGCGAAAATGCCAAGGCACTCGGTATGATGTCGAATAATATGACTCTTCCCGTCATCAGTGAGAATTCGCTGGAGGGCATTGATCTATCCCCGGATGAGGCCTATTTTACGAAGACAAGTAGTGCAATGGAGAAAATAATTACTATGAAGGACCAAGGTGGCATTGAATTCAAGGGACGACATGAAGTCATTCCGCAGTTTTATAAAAGAATTGATATGGAAGCCCCCGTTTTATACAATTTCACAGGTGGTGGCTTACCCCTTGCTATTGTAGACGACACGACCTTTGAACGCTTAAAGAAGGATCTAGATCCAGCCCTTCAAAGAAAGTCCTCTCTTAATATCGGCATCGATATGAAAGAACGGGCAAGCGTTGAGCAGGCTAATGAGCTTTTTCAGAATATGAAATTTGCAAAAGGCCACATAACCGACTCTCAACTGGAGACGATGAACAATCAAAAGCAAACTATGGGACTTATCATGTTTATCGTGGCCTTTCTGGGGTTAACGTTCCTGATTACCTCTGGATGCATTCTTTACTTTAAACAAATGGATGAAAGTGAGAATGAAAAGCCCAACTACACGATCCTCAGAAAGCTTGGTTTCACGCAAGGGGATCTGCTTAGAGGGATTCAGGCGAAACAATTATTTAATTTTGGGATTCCATTAGTCATTGGATTGCTTCACAGTTACTTCGCCGTAAAATCAGGATGGTTCTTCTTCGGTACAGAGCTCATGACACCGATGATTCTGGTGATGCTGCTATACACCGCCTTGTATTCGATCTTTGCAGTGCTGTCCGTGTTCTATTATAAAAAAGTGATTAAAGAGTCGCTTTAAAACAAAGAGGGTATTCCAAAAGCCATCATGGTTAGGAGTACCCTTTTACTTTACTTCTAAAACATATGATATTGCCATCCGGGTCCCGAAAATGTAGTGATCTTGCCCCCCAACCATAGGTGGTAGGTACAGTTACAAATTCTACATGAAGTGCCTTTAGTCGTTCATACTCCATATCAACATCATCAACATTAAAGCCTAATGTGAAATTACCAGATCCCCAATATTTAGAAAAATCAAATTTCATATCTGATTCCGCGGCTTGCTTTAGGTATATTGCCAATCCAGTACCCTTCGTTTCAATGGTAGCATGAATGTGATCACCTTCAGCTTTGGTTTGCAATATAACTTCATAAAATGTTGTCAAAGTGGTTACATCCTCTGTAATTAAACCAATATCAGAAAAGATCATACCTCTTCTCCCCTATCTTCATATTCAATTCTAGTTAACCCGTAGAAGACTATATCCTCGAATTTATCCCATTTTAAAATATGCCGTTTAAATTCCCCTTCAAATCTCATTCCAGCTTTTTTCATAACGTTAGAGGAGGCAGGATTTCTAGTCATTGCCGCTGCCCATATTTTATTTAATGCGAGGTCTTCAAATCCAAAATCAATTAATCGCTTAGCTGCTTCAGTCGCATAGCCATCTCCCCAAAAAGATCTTCCTACCCAATAAGCAAGCTCACCTCTTTTATGCGATTTGTCTATATTTAGACTCATACAGCCTATTAAGGTATTACTCTCTTTACCAATTAAAGCAAAAGGAAATCCTTCCCCTTCGTCTGCGCTTTTCCTACAGGCACCAATCCAAGATTCAGCCGCTCCATCAGGGTATGGATGAGGAATAGACAGCGTTGTTCTAGCTACTTCTATATCCCCAGCAAGCTCTTGAACTTTACTTGCATCTGTGGATTGAAACGGTCTTAGTATTAACCTTTGTGTTTCAAATGTAGGTTGCATAGAAAGTACCCCTCACTATTGGATTTTCAATAGATTATATTACAATTGTTGGATATTGCAATACATATATCAGCTATTCACAATCCCCAATACGAAACCATCATATCCTTTACTTCCCACTGTCTGAATGGCAGTAGCCGAAATCTTAGGCTCTTCAGCCAACAGATCATAAAATTCCCGTACGCCTACTACACGAGGATCTTTGCTATTCTTGTTAATAATTTCGCCTTCACGAATCACATTATCGCCTATAATCACCGTACCGGGCCGGGAAAATTGAAGCGCCCACTGTAAATAGTTAGGGTTGTTGGGTTTATCGGCATCAATAAATATAAAGTCAAAGGTTTCCACACCCTCTTGTTTCATCTGAGACAATTGCCCCAAAGCATCGCCTATACGAAGTTCTATCAGATCATCTACTTGAGCAAGCGCGAAATTGGCCCCAGCCACCTGAGCATGTGATGGATCTAGCTCCAAGGTAACGATATGTCCGTCAGACGGGAGCGCTCTTGCCATCCAAATTGTACTGTACCCACCCAAAGTGCCAATCTCCAGAATCCGGCGTGCACCTTTCATTTGGACCAATAGGTTAAGGAATTTACCCTGACTAGGTGAGACATCAAAGGGCGGCAGCCCTGCCTGTTGATTGGCGAACAACACTTCCTCCAGCACGGAGTCCTGTGGAATTAGACGCTCTGTAATGTACTGATCGACTTTATCCCATGTAGTCGTTTGATTCATATTTATCACTTCTCCTTTGATTTTAATTACTTTACTTAAAAGAACACTCCAACCTACAATTAGGGATCGTTCGTACCTACGAGAAGTGTTTGGACTTCCGGCCGCTGTTGTCTTCAGATTTCTTTAATTTACTAATTGATAGTGGGTGAAATCTAAAGACAAAGGCGGTCGCTAACGCTCCTACAGTTCCAAACCTCCTCTTCGTTACTCCCTTTCCCTAACTAAAGATTTAAGTTCAAGTTCAACTTCATACCTGTATTGTAAATCAGTTATAATCATAAATATAATATATATTTAAATCTAAACTATATATTAATTATATGAATTAAACGATAACAGATAGGAGCTTAACCATGAATCTACACGCCTTGCGCTTATTCCATGTAATCGCATCGACAGGAAGTGTGACACGCGCCTCCGAAACTTTAAATATCAGTCAGCCTGCGATTACGGCTCAGATCAAGAAATTCGAAAAGGAACTATCCTTCGCCCTATTCAAGCCTCAAGGTAGAGGAATTGCTTTAACGGATGCGGGTGAAGAGCTTACCCTACTCGCGAAAAGACTGTTCGCCGTTGAACAGCAGATCGAACAATTTGCTCAAGATTACGTAAACGGCACGAATGGAAGTATTCGTCTAGCCGCGACGTATTTGCCCGCTCACTTCCTTATTCCTACCTGGATCGCAAAGTTCAAGCAACAATATGAGCAAGTGGAAATGGTGATTACCACCACCAATTCAAGCGATGCCCTGAAGCAGCTGTTAAATGTAGACGTGGATATGGCGATTTACGGAGGGATTACCGAGGCCTATCCAGATACGATCCGGACAGAAGAGTTATTTCAGGATGAGTTATGGTTTGTGGTCGCACCCCATCATCCCTATGCACATCAGCGAATTTCTTTATTCGAAATGATGAAGGAGCCCTTTGTCATGCGTGAGGAAGGGAGTTCGACGAGAGAGAGATTATTATCGTTATGCCGTACATATAATACGCCAGCTCCCACGATCTCTTTGCAATTTAACGGACTTCATGAAGCGATTCAAGCCGTTATCGCCGGGTATGGCGCCAACTTCGTCTCTTCACTCGTTGTTCGCGAATATGTTGAACGTGGAGAGTTATGCCGAGTTTATGTTGAAGGCATACATCTGAAGAACAGCATTGCGATCTGTACGCGAAAAAATGAACCGTTATCCGCCTCGGCGGCAAACCTTATTCAAATGATTCGCCAAAATCCTTATACGATGTAGCATTTTTCAAAAAAAGACTGCTCTCTAGGCTGACTATATTCAGCCCGGAAAGCAGTTTCTTTAATTCAGCCTTACGCTTGCTTCTTCTCCGTTAAATAGTACAGGAAAGCCAAGATCGGCAGCGCCAGACCGATCAAGCTGGTCAGACTCCAGCCTCCGTACGCATATGCCCAGCCGCCTAGTGAAGAGCCAACGGCTCCGCCTACAAAAAATATCGCCATAAATAATCCGTTTAAACGTCCTCTCGCCTCGTTGCCAAGGGAATAAATCGCCCTTTGTCCAAGCACCAGATTACCCGATACCCCCATATCCAGCATAATAGCTGCTGCAACCAGCAATCCAAGTGTTACTCTCGAATCGTCCTGAAACAAGTAAGCTAGCAGAAAAGCCACAGCTGCCAGCAGAAATGCAAGTCCGGTCAACGGCCGGGTCCAGCCCCGGTCAGCCAATCTCCCAGCGATTGGAGATGCGATAGCCCCAGCCACCCCGGCCAATGCAAACAAGGCAATGCCTTGCTGACTTAAATGATACGTATCGGCCAGGTGCAAAGAGACCGTCGTCCAGAACAGGCTGAAAGCTCCAAATAGGCAAGCCTGATAAACTGCCCGGCGGCGCAGCACCGGCGTATTCTTCAGTAAAGTACCTAGAGAACGTATCAATCCGCCATAATTCATTGTAGGCACAGGCTGGCGCTGTGGCAGCACACGGGACAATAAGAGTGTTAATAAGGCAATCACTATTGCTGATATGGCATAAATCGCATGCCAACCCCACAATCCAGAGACAAAGCTAGCCAGTGGCCGGGCGAACATAATACCCAGCAGCAGCCCACTCATTACATTACCGACCACCCGGCCGCGCTGCTCTTCAGCAGCCAGAAAAGACGCATACGGCACAAGAATTTGGGCAGCTACGGAACCGAGACCAATGAACAGAGACGCTCCCAGAAAGATCGCCGCATTCGGAGCCAGTGTGGCTGCTACCAGTGACACCACCACCACAGCCAGTGATGCCACTGTCAGGCGGCGATTTTCAATAATATCGCTAAGCGGTACTACGAACAAAAGTCCAAGGACGTATCCTACCTGGGTCAAAGTTACAATCAGACCCGCTGCCCCAGAAGAAAGCTGCGTAGCTTGGGCGATCTGTCCGATCAGGGTTTGGGCGTAATACAGATTAGCCACAATTAGTCCGCAGGAGGCCGCTAATAGAAATGTAATCCATCCAGGGATCGTCTTTCCTTCCGCATGTTCCATCGCTGAATTCACTGAACTTCCTAAACTTACAGGATTCATTCGTCTTCCTTGATTCATAAGATCTCCACCCTTCGATTATAAATACTGAACGCAACGTTCATTAATTGATTTAAATATATACTGAACGTTCAGTTTTGTAAATAGGCGATTGGCTACTTCGTTTAACATTTTGTATAATGAACGTATAGTTTCTCTTTAGATCGCAAGTTAAATAAAGGATAGATTAATCGGGAGGGATCTCTGATGGATAAAAAAAGAGGACGGCCGCGCAATAGTGAAGCCGAGGCTTCTATTCTGGCAGCATCGTATGATCTGCTACTGGAGACTGGATTTGGTGCGGTGACCGTAGAGAAAATCGCGGAACGGGCTAAGGTAAGTAAAGCGACCATTTATAAATGGTGGCCTAACAAAGCAGCTGTGGTCATGGACGGCTACCTCTCTGCAGCATCCGCAAGATTGCCAGTGCCAGACACCGGTTCGGTCATGGACGATATTATGATGCATGCCACAAACCTGGCTAATTTTCTTCGCAGCCGAGAAGGAAAGATCATTACCGAGTTGATCGGCGAAGGTCAATTTGATGCCGGCCTTGCTGAGGCCTATCGTGCGAGGTTTTTCGCTCCCCGCCGCCAAGAGGCGCGACAGTTGTTGGAGCGTGGGGTGACCCGAGGCCAATTAAAAGCGGATCTGGATATTGGGATCACGATTGATCTGCTGTATGGACCGATATTTTATCGACTTTTGATCACAGGGGATGAGCTAGACGAAGCTTTTGTGAAATATTTGATCACCTCTGCCTTTGAGGGCATCAAAGCATAACAAGCGTAACACCTTTAGCGCGTGAAACTTATACTTTCTTATATATAAAAAGCCATCCTTTGCAGGATGGCCTATCACTTATATTTACACCGTTCGATCTAAATTAACTTCAAACGTGTCTCCAGTTACATAATCCATATACCTCGTATTCCCATCGTAATCCAAATATGCTTGATAGCGGGTACGAATAGCCGGTTTTGTAATCCAATCAAGCACTTTCTCTTTTGCCACCCACATCACTTCAGAGGTTTCCTCAGAGGTACATAATTCCCCACCTACGGGCTTGCAGATAAAATCAAACATGACCTTGGTGGGAACATCGGTTACTCCGTCATACCATTTATGAATGCCTGTATTGGAATACACACCAACCAATTGAGATACCGTGACATCTATTCCACTTTCCTCTTTAATCTCTCGAATTAATGCATCCATTAGGTTCTCTCCGGCCTCTACTTGTCCACCAGGAAATACCCATCCACCATGATGAGTCTTTACTAAAAGGATATCTCCTTGTTCATTTTCTGCGAATCCACCTACCGCTACAATATGTGTTGGCCAAGCCATAGATTGCACCTCTTTTTAGAAGAGGTTAACAATTTAATCAGCATTTGTAAACGATATTTTACTATTCCATAACGCTTTAAAAGCTTCGCAATGCTCTATTAAATCCTCAAACTTTCCTTCACCCACGACCGATCCTTGGTCCACTACCAGTATCTTATCAACGTCTTTTATAAAATTTAGTCGGTGGGCAACAATAATGATGGTTTTGTCCTTAAATTCCTGCAAAATCGTCTCCATTAGACTTTGCTCCGTGATATTATCAAGTGCAGAAACAGGTTCATCTAGAATTAAAATGTTTCTTTTCTGAGCAATGATTCTGGCAAAAGCTAATCGCTGTCTCTCCCCGCCAGATAATTTAACCCCTTTTTCACCTACCAAAGTATCTAAACGATCCGGTAATTGGCTTACCTTTTCTTGCAGATGAACCTTTTCCAAAATCTCATACAACTCTTCATCGGACAAGGTATGCTCATCAAATATAATATTGTCCCTAAGCGTGGCATCGAAAATTGGCGTGTCCTGTGATAAGTAAGAGATATGATCATAGTAGCTATCCAGATGGATCTTATCGATATCCTTACCGTCCAATAAGAGTTCACCTTTGTCCTTTTTTAATAAGCCTACGATTAACTTAATCAGGGTTGATTTCCCGCCCCCACTTAATCCGACAATAGCAACCGACGTTCCTCGCGCAATCGAAAAGGATAGATTATTCAAGATCTTCACTTGTCCATAATCAAAAGATACATCTCTAAATTCAATATTACCGTGGATCTCAGTGATAACTTCTCCTCGTTCTAGATTCTTATCTTCTGGGGCATGAATAAACTCTTCAAATCTCTTGTAGGTTACTCTATTCAGTCTGTAATCTACAAACAGAACATTAAAGATGGCAATCGGCGAGTAAATCTTATCAATGAACATAAACAATGCGACTACAACACCAAGAGTGCTATCACCTGCGACAATGCTCTTCACACCATAAATCAAGACGACCACTTTAATTACCGTGACAAACAGCTCGAATATCGCGAAAAAAGCTTCATGGATCATTTGTAACTGAGCATTTTTCTGAATGATAGTGCGTGCGGTCTGGCTTAACTTATCGATCTCTTTCTCATATCGTTTATTAGTTCGGAAGACGACCAATTCCATAAAGCCACGGATAGAGAATCTAGACATCTTTTCTTGTTCCTGGAGAATGGTAGCCTTCATTGCATACAGAAATTTCAACAGCAGATTCGTTATTAGAAAGACGACCACGTAGCCAGCTGCTATGACTAACATGATTCTTAAATCATAGAAGCTAATAAAGATTAGGCTGAACAGAAGAGTGGGCAATAACTCATGTAATGTTTTGAGGAAAAAGGAATAAATCATGCTGTTTCCAGCCGCTGCCCCGTTCTCGATCACTTTGATCATCTGCCCTGTGCCGATATCCTGATAGGCTTGATAGTCGATTTTGGATATTTTAGATAGTGCAAGTATCTTTAACCTCTCCGTTATACTGTTCGATAAATACACGCTAGGATATTCGTCCACATAATTTAGGATCACCACCCCAGCCAGCAAAATCCCATACACCATGATCAAATTGGATATTTCACCAAAGCTGTTGATCATCGTGGCCTTGTCTAATATTTTTTGAAACACTACAATCCCTAAACTACTCAGCAGCTGAATAGTAAAGCCCAATACAATATAACCGCATATCCACCATTTCAGGTGAGCTAGACTCTTTTTCAACATATCGTTAATCCCCTATCTTTTAATTGAATGCAAAAAAGCCAGGAAACCCCACCATCCAACTATTAAAACCATCCACAATTAAACGGTTTTCAAAGTTAAATAGGTTAAGTGCCTGGCTCTTACAAATAGCTGCCTATGGCACCGTTCAAAGCTCTAGTTCATGTAATCAAAAGGGTAGACTCCCCCCTTGATAGCTGGTACGCGTTTGACCCAGCCCGATAACTAGTTACTTCGAACGATACGGAAAGACATCCATTTCACCCCAATTAAAAGAATTGTTCCTATTATAATTCTCTAATCCATATATTTCAAGAATTACGTTTGACGATACGTAGTCCTGCCACTTGGCCCACCTTATGTCCTTCATGCGAAGCGAACTTGATCGTAACCGCTGAGTTGCTGCCCGTGATCGTTTGCGGAAGCTCGTAACGAATGGTCTCCAGCTTGTTCATCTCTTCAGACTCAAGGACGCCTAGCCCAAGTCGTTCCCCATCTGCCGTAATATCGAAAGCCACCGAAGTATCGTTGGATTTCAAATACGTTACCACCAGATCCACTTGCTCCTCTGGCAAGACTTCCATCGTGAAGGAGAACCAGCCATTGATCCAGCTGTCGCGATACTTGCGGTTGTAAATTTTTCCTAAGCCTACATACTCTCCTTCGAAATTATGGTCGCGCTCGGGCTGCATTTCAGCAGGTTGTATCGAATCGACGGTTAGCTGCTCAAGCAGCAAATTCTTCTCTACGGCCTCGCGATATTCAGCCTCTACCAGCTTCCACTCCTCTGGCGTGAATAAATCCCAATACACCGAATAACGATGATCATGCATAGGGTAGAACGGACGAAGTTCATGGTCTCCTGCATATCCTAAACCTTTCATCCGGAACACATTTTTGCTCACGTTAGAATGAATGAGGTTATCGGCAAGTGTCTCGCGATCTCCGATTAATACGGAGGCAAGGGCGCGATCACTACCTAGCTCTGCATTTATAGGTCCAAAATCACCTGCAAGCACAAGCGGTCCATAGAGGAATGCAATTCGGTTTGGATTATCCGGCATGGACTCGATTCTTACCGACATCGGAATATCATATTCGACAACGTCTCCATCCTGCCATACTCTATCCAAAGCTAGGTAGCTGGATTTGCCCACACTCACTTGAATGTCTTCACCATTCACTTTAACCCTCATGCCTTGCTCGGCCCAGTAAGGGTATCTTAGCTTCAAAGTGAATTTAGTTGGTTTCTCCGTACTGATACGCAGGGTGCCTTGTCCCTCTTCAGGGAACTTGGTCTCTTGCTTCAAACTAATGCCTTGTTCTTTCCAAGTCACTGTTGAAGGTACGTACTGATTCACATACAGCTCATCTTCACTATGGAAGTAAATCGCCGAGCCATACATAGAATGGCTTTCCATTCCTGAGCCTACACAGCATGTAAAGCTCTCAAACTGGGAGTTGAACGACTTATGCCCACCCATTTCGAGGGATACAAAATAACACACACGTCCATCTACCGGCTCTTGAGAAGCTAGAATATGGTTATACATTGCACGTTCGTAGTAATCCGCATATGCGGCATAAGCATCCCACAGGAACATATGCTTGGTCAGCTTCAGCATGTTGTAGGTATTACACGTCTCACATGAACCCTCTCCCAATCGGTCGTTCAGCTTATCCGGTTCGCCGAAATGCTCATTATAGCTGTTGCCGCCGATCACGTATGAATGATGATTCACGACCCGATCCCAGAAGAAGCGAGAGATGCCTGCGTAATGCTCCTGTCCCGTTACCTCATAATGTCTTGCCGCTCCAATAATCTTCGGAATCTGAGTATTGGCGTGTCTTCCTGCTAATGCGTCTTTTTTTTCGGCAAGATCATTAAGGACTTCTCCATGGTAAAAGCTTTCGGCTAAGGTGAGGAAATGGTCATCGCCAGAATCCTCTGCCAAATCTGTGAGGACTTCATTCATGCCGCCGAATTCACAACGCAGCACCTCTTGGATCTGATCTTTATTCAGCCCTGCGAAAATATCTTCAAGCCACAGCCCAAGCTTCGTTTCAATAACGAGCGCCTTCTGATTTCCGGCCAATCGATAAGCATCACGAAGACCCGCAAACAGCTTATGCATCGTGTACAGCGGTACCCAGCCACCGTTGAGGTCAAAGCCCTGTGAGCGAATATCGCCTGCCTTCACTTCCTCAAACAGCTCTTTGCCACGAGGAATACCGGAAATGAAGCCATTACCATGCGCA
The DNA here is from genome assembly GCF_976954365.1 of Paenibacillus sp. Marseille-Q9583. Taxonomy (NCBI): domain Bacteria; kingdom Bacillati; phylum Bacillota; class Bacilli; order Caryophanales; family Paenibacillaceae; genus Paenibacillus; species Paenibacillus sp. Marseille-Q9583. Next base: position 111,071 of record NZ_CDRJTB010000004.1, on the reverse strand, counting down.
TCCTGACAATGCTCCAATTCGTCTACTACATAATTCACGCGGATGAGCAGCTCTTCATTCCCTGTAGAGGCATACATTAACGCACATCCAGAGATATAATGGCCTAGCGTATGGCCACTAATGCCTTGAGATTCCCAGCCTTCATAGTGAGCAGCCTTTGGCTCTAAGCCAGCATATTGGCGAAAACGCGACAGTAGCCGATCTGCCTCAAGCTTGAGTAAATAATCCGTATTTAACTCCATCGCATGGAGAAGTGGACCTGAATCAATGCGTACATTCTGCAAATCAAAAGCTTGCGTCTTCAATGAAATCGCTCCCTCGCAATCTTGTCAGGGTGATATGACAAGTGTATATTTGTATCCATAAGATAACATCGGAACGTTGGTTTGTCGGTAGATCAGCCATACAAATAGTGGACTAATCCGACTTATTGATTGCTAGGAGGACCGCATGACCTATTTAAAAATAAATGCAGATATACCTGTTCATTTTACTGCGGCAGGTGAATTCATCTCAGAAACTCCATGGAAACATGTAGAACGTGCAATGGGCAATTATGAGCTAATCATAGGCGTGAATGAAACAGTCTATTTAAGTGAGGAGAACAAAAGCTTCGAGGTAGGCCCTGATGAAGCTCTTTTGCTTATGCCTAATCGCACGCATGTCGGCTATAGAGAATCACGGCCCGGGGTTAAGTTTTATTGGTTTCATTTCGAACTGACATACGAGGGGCTATTATTGAGTGAAGAGGAATTGAAGTCTGAGGCAGAAGAAATCTTTTCGCGCACACAGCGCCTATGGTCCGTACATGATCTATATCTACCACAGTTCATAAAGATCGAGCACAGTGACCGGATTCATATTCTGGCGAATCAAATCCTCCATGTAGCCAACTCGGGGTATTTAACCTATTCCAGCGTTAATTATTTGTTGACCTCACTCTTAATTGAGCTATCTGAGCATGCGCTTCAGCCGTTCGCCAGTAAGCTAATCCGTGCGCAGCAAGATGTCACCTTTGTAAAAATAGCCGAGTGGACAAGAATACATGCAAGCGAACCTCTTACGGTGGCAATCATCGCGGAGAAATTCAATTACAACAAGGATTATTTAGCTCGGCTATTTAAACAACATACCTCGATGGGGCCTTTGGAGTATATTCATTCCGTACGTGTGACTAAAGCGAAGGAGCTGCTAACCAGAACCGCCCTCAGCGTGAGGGAAATCGCGACAGAGACGGGGTTCACCGACGATAAGTATTTCATGCGCCTCTTCCGAAAATACGAGAACATGACACCAACTCAATATCGTAACGCCTATCATAAGACATTTATGAATAATGATTGAAGTAAAGCCACCCCTAAATATGGAGTGGCTTCTTGTTTGGGTATTTGTCTATTGGATAGAGTGAACTTCACACCAATTACGTAGAAATTGCAGATTAGTATTGAAGTAATGATCGTTTTGCCACCCACAACTCCAGACCTGTGAGTTCCCTGTGTGCAGACCCATCAACCATATCTCCCGGATAGCAACAAATATAGGGATTGCCTTTAAATCGTTCTCAGATAATACTTTATGCTTTTGGTATGAATCCAGGAAAACAGTCCATTGTTCATTGTCAAAATGCTCTCGTTCTTTCCCTCTAACCCTTGACCACAAAAACACGGAAACATCATAGGCCCTCCATCCAAAACCTCCGCAATCAAAGTCGAAATGAGTCAGGGTATCCTCGTAGAAATGTACGTTTGCTCCATGAAGATCACCATGACATGCCCCCCAATCCAGCTCTGTTGAGATTTCAGTTATGCTATTTGCCAATACTTCCGACAAAGATTCTAGATAGACGATATCCTCTTGCCTGTGGGATAAAGGCTTGCGAATCGATTGAAGCGGTTCTTTAAGCAGATGATCCAAATTAAGCGTAAATCTTTGCTTCCCACATTCGAAATCATCCATAGCCAGATGCATCTTAGCCACTTGTTCACCGTATAATTCACAGCTAACCTTTTCATCGGAATAATTGCCTTTTGCAAAAGTAAACAGAACTGCGTAGCGTGTTCCTTCAGGAGCCTCCAGCTCAATCAGATAACCACCATCCTTGCTGATTACTGGGGTCGATACAGGTATATTCTTCTTTTTTAAGTGATTCAACAACTCCACTTCAAAATCAATCTCATGTTTATTTCGCCAATGAGCTTTATAGATTCTAAGAATGTATTTATCAATAGAGGTCTTTAGTAAATAGGTATCATTAAGTCCGTTCTCATAAAAACTACACTCCAAAACATCCCCGATTTCATAAAGATCATTAATTACGGGTACTAAGGCATTGGAAGAAATAACGGAATGATACACCGGTAGTTTCAGCATATAAATCACCCTTCAACGTTAATTGCTACTCACTATTTATTTTCACGTTTGGACCGTATAAAGGCGAGGGATTTATTAAATATAGCTAAACTTTCCGCATCGTTGAACCATAATGATTGTGTAAGCTGACTAGAGCCGAGTATTTATTGAAGCGCTCCGACCAACGAATTCCATCGCCAGCGCGGAGTCGATCCTTGCAGCTGCACCCCTCCATACCATTCTCCGATTCCTTTTTTCTGAACCCAGTCTTCACTTCCAGCCAATACACTTTTGCCTAGCTCGGTTAATGCAAGCTCGCAGTCTTTGAATGGCATTACTGGATCGTTATAACCAGGGAAATCATTGAACCCATGGGTTTGCAGTAACGGATATGGATCTTGTGCCATCTGTCTTAGAATATGCCAATATTGCAGATCACCCATGCCTAAGATATGAAGTTTATCTCCCACATTTTTGAATAGCTCATAGGGTGATTTTATTCCCTTATGGATCATCTCCAGCGTGATCTGTTCTACGATACCAATTCCATTATAGGTCGATGGGAAACGAGATAAATGCGCTATGAAGGCGTCATGTGCAAATGGCAATGCGGACGTATCCTTAGTTAGTAGCTGTTGTAATGATTCTGGATTCGGTGATACATAGGCTTCCCAGAGTTCTTGGCCTACCTTTAGCTCCTTGTCGCCGATTAACTTCCACGTTCCTGATAAAGTCTCCATTTGCTCTACAGATAGTTGTCCAAGTCCTCGAAACAGCTCAATGCCGGGATATTCTCCAATGCACAATAAACTCAGCTTCGTGGATCCCTTCTTCTGCTTCGAGAACCAATGGAGCAAATAGCACAGCATCGTCTGATCGAATAGATCATGCTCGAACCATAATACAACTTCATCATATTTATGAAAATCAGCTAAGATCTTTTCCTGTTCCTTACTGTTCTGTATAAATTCCTTCTGCGGAATCCCCATCGTTTGTTCTAAATAATGCGCTCTTACTAAGCGGTTATTCTGTTCCGCAGGCTCTAAAAAGACCGGACCATGAGAGTAGACCTCTCTCCATACTAATACATCCCCTTGCACAATTCCCTGACGCAGCTTATCTCCCACTACATCTCCGTTTACAATATGAAGCACACCTTTTCCTCCTTCGTACAAATGATTGAACACGGAGAGGACATCCGCTACAGGTAGCGCACCCTTAAGCTTGCGGCGAGCATCAAAGAGTCGTTTCTTCAATACCGGGACTGAAGTCCCCAGAAAGTCAGCAATCTCTTGAAGGGAATATCCCTGAAAATAATATAATTGAACGGCGATCCGCATATTGGATGTCAATGCAGCTATAGACTCGTGAAGCAGTCGCCGCGCTTCTTTTTTCTCAATAATGTCTGTCACATTAAATGAAGATTCTCTCGATTCCACTGCTTCATCGTAAGGTACTGCAGAATGCTGTTTTCTTCGCAAGATACGATAACATTGCCTTGCCACAATCGCTTTAAACCAGCCTGGAAATGCCTCTACTTCTCTTAATTTATTCAAATGCAGGAAGGCTTCTGTGAAGGCTTCTTGCACAGCATCCTCCGCTAATTGGTAATCGTGGAGCTTTTCGAACGCAACTGCATTTGCCATCGGTGTAAAGTGCCTAACGATCTGTTCAAAGGCGTGACGATCTCCTCGCCCTGCCTCTTCAATATACTGAAGCATACCTTCGCTCGCTCCCTTCTTCCGTATTATATACAAGTGCCAATGAAGTTCCCAAAGGTTACGGATGAGATTAAAAAAGTCAGACGTTATTTATTTTTTTCCTATTACATCCTTTGCAACCTCTAGAGCTGAAGAGGCTCGCGGCCAGCCTACATAATAAGCAAGGTGGGTAATGGCCTCCACGATTTCTTCAAGTTGTAATCCGTTCTCTAAAGCCAAGCGCAAATGATAGGGGAGTTGTTCCGTCATGCCCCCCATCACCAAAGCAGAAATCGTAATCATGCTGCGATCCCGAAGTGATAATTGCTCCCGTCTCCATAAGTCCCCAAATAACACATTTTCCGAGTAGTCGACGAATGCCGGAGCGAACTCCCCTAACGATTCCCGTACATTTGTGGCGATTTTCCGATGCGCCATATTACACCTCCCTAACCGGAGGTTGTAGCATTTGAGCAACACCGTTACCAAACGACCAATCTTCGAATTCCGTGTCGACGAGCACAATGAATATATCTTCTTTTCTGATGTTTAGCGTCATCGATAATTCCTCGGCTAGCATCGCGTAAAAGCTTGTTTTCTGCTCCGTCGATCTTCCGGATTTTAGCGTAACTTGGATATATATCAGTCCGTCGCTTCGTTCAATATTTAAATAATCTTTACTATAAAAAAACTCCCCCGCTTTATGCGCATGAAAAACCTGAAACATATCATCCTCCGGTACATGGAAATGCTGAATTAATGCACTCATAATCGCTCTGCATATTCCCTCTAGCTGATGAATGTCGTATTGTTGCTCCAAATAACTGACTCTAATGAATGGCAAATTAATTCACTCCTTCTTTGGAATTCTTTTATTGTACTCTCACCCTTATAATTTATATAATTGAATAAGATAATAATCTTAATCAATTATACCGATAGAGGTGACAGTCGATGGATCTAAAAGAACTGATGGCTTTTAAGACCATCCTTCAAGAAGGAACTTTCTCACGCGCTGCAGAGAAGTTGAATTATGCGCAGTCTACCATTACAAACCAAATTCAACGTCTTGAAAAAGAACTTGGCATACAACTCTTTCACAGAGGCTGGGAAGTAGAACTGACAAGTGCAGGGCAAGTCTTTGCAGCGGAAATCGTCAACCTTATTCAACATTGGAACTATGTAACAGAACTCACCAAGGCTTTACAGCATGACGAAATTGGCACACTTCATATCGGAGGCATTGAATCCATGATGGAATCTGTCTTACCGAACACCTTTCTAAAGTTTCATGAGCAAAAACCAAAAATGGAATGTAACTTTATTCAGGGTAACACTGATTCCCTCTCTCAACTCGTCCTTCAAAGTGAAATCGATTTCGCCATCTGCGGTGAGCCGTCCGACCTGTCTCTCTTTTATTTCGAACCGCTCTATCACGAGAAAATCGCTTTTATAGTAGATCACAATCATCCTTTAGGCGAACGACACGATATTCCATTTCGAGAAATTCTTGAATATCCAATTATAGCTGGAGGACGCACTTGCTTATACTACCTTCGGTTAGCTAAGCAATTTTCGAGATTCGAATCAAAGCCCACTCTATCCACCATAAGCCAAATTTCTGCTATTCCTCATTTTATAAGAAAGAACCCTGGGGTGGGGGTAGTGCTTGATTCGACATCTTTAATGACAGATATTGTAAAAATCGATGTTGAACTAAGCGAGCCGTTCATTCAAGTGGGTATATTGCAGCGGCGCAACCGAGAATATCTAGCAACATCATCAAAAAAACTATTCATGCAAATCATAAAAGAGGAAATTGAGAAGATTAGTAACGCTAATCCTCCTTTCCACATTTGAACCTCAAGCTAGTTCCATATATGATAGCTTTATCATCAGTTATCAGGGGAGGATTCATAGTAGTGGCAGTATTAATTAACGAACAAATCAGAGCATCCGAAGTAGTCCTTACAGGACTTAGAGGCGAAAAGCTGGGCATCGTCTCCCGGGAAGAAGCGCTGGCCATGGCCAGATCAGCAGGTGCTGATCTGGTATGCACCTCGCTAATGAGCAGCCCACCGCCCTGCAGCCTAACTGCAAAGGGCAAAGCAAAGGCGGCCGCGCAGAAGGAAGCAGCCTCTGCACGCAAGGCCAGTGGTGGCTCAGCTGCAAAGGGCGGCAGCAAGGAGAAGGTCAAAGAGCTCCGCTTCACTGCTCATATTGAAGAGCATGACTACGATACGAAGCTCCGTCAGGCCGAGAAGCATCTCCGTTCTGGCAAGCCAGTGCAATTAGTCGTGAAGGCATCCGGTGCCAAAGAAGCTGCCGCTTCTAAGGCCGTATTGGAGCGACTAGTGACTGACTTGAAGGAAGTTGGAACGAAGGACACTGGCATCCAAACAGGTGGTAAAGGGTCACAGGTGAGATTAAATCCACGTTGAAGAGTGCTCTATTCGTTCCGATCATATAGAGCTAGTAAAAAGGCCATCCTCTGTGGGATGGCCTTTCACTTCATAGGCAATGTTCTTACTCACTCTTAAGCATTCACTTTAAACATGATTGCCCATTAATCCCCTCGGGCGATAGTTCATGCCGCCAGCATAAAGGTGGGAAACATCTCCTAGTCCAATACATCTAGGAACCGCAAAGTTCTCGCTGCGCTCTTCAAACAAGATCGTCGTTACCGAGCTTGGCGCTAACCAAAATACGGACCAAGCCAAAGCTAAAGGAATCTGTAATAAATGAGCTAGCCATGCGAGGCCAAAGCCACCATGGCATACTACTCCAATCTTCTTGGTAGAAGGCTCAAGGATCCGATACAGGCCATCTTCTCTTTTGTAATGGTGTCGAAGTAAGAATTGATCTGAAGCCGCTTGTAATTCGCTGAATCGCAATCTGTATTCCTCTTGCTTCAACCAATGATCTGTTTCATCAGACCATACTCTCTTTCCACTCGATAGTTCGCTAATATGTTCTCCGGGGCTATCCCAAATAGACGACAATTGTCCATCTAACATAATCTCTGTCCAATCCAGTTCACAAGTCCAAGGTTCTGTCTGAATTACAAGTCCCGTCTCTTTGGCCACATAACTGGCTGTGGTCTGTGCTCTACCCAGTGGTGAAGCATATAGTTCATCCAGACCGATAGATGCCATGCGTTTTCCTAGTGCTGCTGCTTCCTGATGCCCGAATTCTGTTAGACCATCTATGGAATAGTCCGGATCACCATGACGAATCAGAAATATTTGCATAATAATGCCCTGCTCCCCTCAAATCCAGCCTTTTTCCTCTGCCAGTCGTACCGCCTCTATTCGACTTTTCACTTCCAGCTTATTGAGTATTTCAGAAATATAATTGCGAACAGTTCCGTAAGAAAGGTGTAGCGAAAAAGCAATCTCCGCCGCCGTTTGTCCTTCACCAGCCAGCTTTAATATCTCTCGTTCCCGTGCTGTTAGTGGGTTTTCTTCCCGCAGGCTACCAAAAACTAACTCGGGGGATACCTCCCGATGTCCAGCCATGACACGGCGAATAGATTCAGCCAGCTTATCTACAGGCTCGTCCTTCAACAAATATCCTTGTATACCAGCCTTCACTCCACGCTCGAAATAGCCCGGACGGGCAAAGGTAGTCAAGATGATAATTCGAGTCGGACAACCATTACTCCGCAATATTTCTGCAACCTCCAGCCCGCTCTTGAACGGCATTTCAATGTCCATGAGACATACATCCGGCTGAAGCCTGTCGATTAAAGCTAACGCCTCAGCTCCATCACAAGCCTCTCCGACGACTTCGATATCATCCTCAAGATCCAGCAGGGATGCCATCGCTCCCCGAAGCAGACGTTGATCCTCCGCTATAACGATGGTTATCATGCACTCTCACCTCCTGTTGCTTCCTTAACGATTAGAGGGATCATAACGATCAGCGTAGTTCCCTGACCTTCTTCTGAGCTTAGCGACAGAGAGCCATCAATCAGGGATAGACGTTCCGCCATCCCCTTCATACCATTTCCATCACTAAGCTCACCATTACATCTCTCACCGTTCTGGAGGCCAATTCCGTTATCTTTAACGGTAACTCGAACTTCTCCGGCGGTCTTTGCCACCCCGATGAAGCATTTATCCGCTCTACTATGCTTCACAATGTTAGTCACCGCTTCTTTGATACAGAGGCTGAGAATATTTTGCGTCAGATCGGATACTCCCTCTAGCGAGATGTCCCCTTCCACTTCCAAGGCAATCTCCGCCGTGCGCAGCATTTCCCCGGTTTCTGCCAGTTCTTCTGCTACTGAGATCGCACGCATTTCCGACACTAGCTCGCGCACCTGACGGAGCGCAGCCCGCGAAGTACGCTGAATTTCCCGCGCCTCCTCTTGGGCTCGCTCCGTATTTTTGGTCACCAGCTTCTCTACGAGTTGGCTTTTTAATGTAATCAAGGACAGCGTATGCCCGAGGGTATCATGCAAATCACGAGCGATTCTCATGCGTTCCTCACGCTTCACCAACTCTTTAATCACCTCATTAGCTTGATCTAGCTCTTTCTCCAGCTTCTGATGTTGATGCATGGATCTTACGCCGAATGGCATAATCAGCATAATAACGATAAACGGGATTAAGAACATAATACTAACCCATTCCAACTCACGGCCTACTAAGACCAGCACCGAAAGTACCATGACCACAAAAGAAGTAAATGCAATTTTAAACCCTTTATTCTCCGTATAATAAGCTATAAAATTCACGGTGAAAAAGCCCATATACAGATTAAAGGGCGTATAGAACAAGCTAAGCACCACGATAATCACCATTTGAGTCGTTAACCAAACATTAAACACGCCACCCCGAACCCAATACAGCTGGCGATAGCTGATGGCAAACACCGCTATCATAATCCCACCTAGAATGAGCTTCACTCCAGTCTCCCCGCGCAAATTCAGAATGGGCAAAATTAGATAAACAGCCCATACATAAGGGAAAAACCCCTGACTTCTCGGAAATAACTGGAACTGTCCACGCTCGGTCATTACTTTACACCGCTTCCTGTTTTTTTCGAATATAAACCGATAGTAACATAAAAACTACCAAATATCCGAGCAAAATCAAGACATTACTCCAATGCGGGGCTGAGCCACGTACAATCTCCCACGCCCCATTTCCATAGTTATAAGAAGGTAACCAATGACCAATCTTCTGCATTAAACGTGGTAAAATCTCAATTGGCATCCACATGCCCCCCGCTACAGCAAGCGCCATATAAATCACGTTACTGACTCCACTAGCCGTATCCACCCGTTTCATAGCACCCACAAGCGTACCAATCGCCAAAAATGGAAGGGAACCGATCAGAATCCATAGCCCACTAAGCACCCATTGACCCGCAGATAAGGAGACACCGTTGATTAAATATCCTGCCGCAAAAATACAAATGACCGAAAACAGATGCATCATCGTTTGCCCGAACATTTTTCCGAAGAAATAGACGGAACCCGGTAGCGGGGTAATCCGAATAAAGGTAGTCCAGCCTTGTGTTCGTTCTTGCACTAAACGGATGCCAAGGGTCATGATCGCAGAGCCCATTACACTAAAAGTTGCCATCGACATTAAGTAGTGAGCGCGCCATGTCGGGTCATCGTTACCTGTATTGACCACGCGGGTGAAGATGAAGTAGAACATGATAGGCATAAGTAACGACCAGAACACGTAATAAGGATTACGGATGATCCTCAGCATCTCGGCTTTACACTGTACAGTTATTAGTCTCATCTTTAGATAGCCTCCTCTTGGTTCATGGTCAATTGTTCAAAAGCGTCGTCCAAACGTCCCTGGTCTATACGAACATCTTTCACGGGAAGTCCAGTAACAAAAATGGCTCGCAGTGCTTCATCCGTATCGTCTGTCGTCACATGAATTCGGCCTTCTTTTTCATAACAACCTTCAATAGCGGTTAGCTCCAGCAGGCTCCTGCGTAATTTAGTTCGATCACCTATTGGCAAAAAGGACAGCGAACGCTTCACAATCCGCGATTTAATCTCATCTGGACTTCCGTCTGCAACTAAATGGCCTTTGCTAAACAACAGAATACGATCCGCAATATCTTCAGCTTCCTGTAAGTAATGTGTCGTGAACACAATCGTCTTGCCCTGCTCCGCAAGTCCACGAACCGTATCCCAGAACCGCCGCCGGGAAGTAATATCAAGTCCAACCGTGGGTTCATCGAAAAAGATCAGCTCTGGGTCGCCCGCCAGGGCCAGCGCGAAGCCTAGACTACGCTTTTGACCGCCCGAGAGCTTCTCGGCGTATCTATTCAAATCCGCTGGCGCAAGCCCTGTAGCTTTAATTAGAAACTCCATATCCATCGGCTGTGGATAATAGCTACGGATCAGCGCAATGATCTCCCGAACCTTCAGCCGATCCATCACACTTACTTCTTGCAGCATCGCACCTGTCTTTTCACGTACCATTTTTTCTTTTGGATGTTGTCCGAATATTTTCACTGAACCTTCAGTGGGCTCTAATAGCCCCAATAACATTCCCAATGCCGTTGTTTTGCCTGCTCCGTTTGGTCCAAGAATAGCTGTAATCGAACCCTTGGCAATGTTGAAGCTGATGTTATCTACTGCTTTCTTATCCTTATATAATTTGCTAACTTCATTCATCTCAATAACACTGTCCATTTCGTAACCCCTCCGATTCCGAATGCGTTTGATCTATTTCAATCATATGAAAAAAAGAGACCTGACATTAGTATGGACTGTCATTTCTTTAAGATGACAACTGTCACCTTCATGCCTCAGGGTACGAAAAAGAGGCTGCCCTACCCGTAGTTTTAACTACGAATAGGGCAACCTCTTTAAGCGAAAATACTAGATTACCTCTGGAAGAATCCTTTTCCGATAAGGAATTCCTTCATATGCATTCGCGCTGGCTGTGCCAACCGTTCTGCCATAATCACAGACCAAGGTGTATCCTTGGCACCATGAGTCCGCTCACGCATATAGTCTGAAGAGACTTTATCGTAAGTCTTGACCTGCTCCACTGTCGTTTCGGCATTGTAGCGATTGCGATGTAGAACAGCCTCTAATGGCAGACGCGGACGCAGGCTTGAGGCTCCTTCAGGATAGCCCACACACATTCCAAATATCGGGTAAACCAGTTCGGGCAGTCCTAGCAGCTCAGAAACCTCCGAGATCCGGTTACGAATTCCGCCGATATAAACAATCCCAAGTCCGAGCGATTCTGCAGCTACAGCAGCATTCTGTGCAGCAAGCGCAACATCCACGGTTGTCACTATCAGGTTCTCTGCAGAATCTTCATACGATGTCTCTCCCTGCAAATGAGGTTTTGTGACCTCACGCAGCCGATACAGATCCGCGCACCAGACCAAGAAGACTGGGCATTGTTCTATATAAGCCTGATTACCCGCTAATCCGGCAAGCTCTGCTTTTAGAGCCGGATCAGTCACTGCAATAACACTATAGGCTTGTACACTGCTGGAAGTCGAAGCCATTTGGCCTGCTTCAATAATAGCTGCAAGCTGCTCTTCACTTACTGGCTTATCCTGATACTTGCGGACAGATGCATGGTTCATTAATAGAGATATTGTTTCGTTGTTTTCTTGCACAGCGGCCACTCCTTACATAGTTAGGTTTCTCTTACAGCTTTACCCGCTGCAAACGAAGTGCATTCAAGACGACGGACACAGAACTGAATGCCATCGCAGCTCCAGCTAGCCATGGAGCCAGAAATCCGAGTGCAGCAATCGGTATACCTATTGTATTGTATGCAAGTGCCCAGAACAAATTCTGCTTAATATTACTCATCGTTTTACGGCTCATCATAATGGCATCGGGTATGCTCTTCAGATCTCCCCGCATCAGTGTAATATCTGCAGCCTCCATTGCTACATCCGTACCTGTACCGATCGCCATGCCCGTATCTGCAGTAGCCAGTGCAGGAGCATCATTGATGCCATCCCCAACCATAGCTACCTTTGTCCCATTCCGCTGCAGCTTACGAACTTCCTCCGCTTTGCCTTCTGGTAGAACCTCTGCTAACACTTTTCGAATACCTGCTTGCTTCGCAATAGCTTCTGCGGTGATTTTATTGTCACCTGTAATCATAATGACCTCTATGCCCATCGCATGAAGCGCAGCTACAGCTGCTTTTGAGGTTGGTTTAATCGTATCCGCCACAGCGACAATCCCGGCAATCTCATCGTCCACCGCTACAAGCATAGCTGTCTTTCCTGCCTCTTCCAGTCTCTTCATGACTGGGGTCCACTCTGTGATGTCCAATTGATGATCTTCCATCATACGCCGTGTACCCACCCTAACTTGATGATCGGAGACAACAGCCATAATTCCCCGTCCAGGTACATTATCAAACTGTTCAGCGGTGGGTAAGATCAAACCTCTGTCAGCGGCTCCTGCTACGATAGCTTCCGCAAGCGGATGTTCTGATAATTTCTCGGCTGCCGCAGTTAAAGCTAATAGACGATTCTCTGCACTTTCTTTACCATAAGCGGCAATTCCAGTGGTAGTCACGATATCAGTCAGCACAGGCTTACCATTTGTAACCGTACCTGTCTTATCCAAAACAACGATCTTAATCCCTTGTGCGCCTTCTAAATGCTCACCACCCTTGAACAGAATACCAAGCTCCGCAGCGCGGCCCGATCCCGCCATAATGGAGGTCGGCGTTGCAAGACCTAACGCACATGGGCAAGCGATTACAAGCACCGCAATAGCTTTTTCAAGGGCATCGGCAAATTGACCAGGTGCTGCCCAGAAGTACCAGACCAAGAAAGTGATCATCGCAATGCCTACAACAATCGGTACAAAAATACCTGAGATAACATCCGCGATCCGCTGGATCGGCGCTTTGGAGCCTTGGGCCTCCTCCACTACTCTAATGATTTGAGCGAGTGCAGTGTCTCTTCCTACTTTGTTGGCTTTGATTCTTAAGATCCCATTCTTATTTAATGTAGCACCGATAACGGTATCTCCAGGTTTTTTCTCTACAGGAATACTTTCTCCGGTCAACATAGACTCGTCCACAGAAGAGGAACCCTCTACTACCTCTCCATCCACCGGCACCTTTGTTCCAGGCTTCACCAATACAATATCGCCGGGAATCACTTCATCTGTCGAAATATTCATTTCTTTGCCATCGCGGATCACGAGAGCCGTCTTTGCCTGAAGCCCCATTAAGCTCTTAATGGCGTCAGAGGAACGTCCTTTGGCTAGCGCCTCGAACCATTTACCGACGAGGATGAGTGTGATGAGTACAGCACTCGTCTCATAATACATTGGGGCGGTATGATTCATTCCCTTCATACTTAATGAATCAATCGTCAGATAAAGACTGTAGAAATACGCTGCTGATGTCCCCAGTACGACCAACACATCCATATTGGCACTCCCGTTACGAAGTGCTTTATACGCGCCTACGTAGAACTGCCAGCCGATGATAAACTGTACGGGGGTCGCCAGAACAAGCTGAAACCAAGGATTCATAAATAACTCCGGTGTTGGAATCCAGCTTGTGAATGAAAAATGACCTGCCATCGCCCATAACAATGGGAAAGAAAGAATAGCAGAAATGATCCACTTCCACTTCTTATGCTGAATTTCCTGTACACGACGATCCACATGATCCTTGCGGTCTTCTTTAAGAGTAGCTTTATATCCGATATTGCTTACCTTCTCCATAATCTCTCTTGGACTAATATTACCGGGAGTATATTCTACATGTGCCGTTTCCAGCGCTAAATTCACATTCACTGCTGCGATCCCCGGCGTACGACTTAACACTTTTTCGATCCGCGCCGAGCATGCAGCGCAGGTCATGCCTGATATATCAAAATCCGCGGTCTCTTTGACGGTATCATAACCAAGAGCGCGGATTTTATCTTCAATTTGTGGTAACCCTGATACAGAAGGATCGAAGCCGACAGTGGCTTGTTCCAAGGCCAAATTTACATTTGCGCGAGAAACACCCTCCATCCGGGACAATCCTTTCTCAATTCGAGCTGCACAAGCAGAACAGGTCATGCCTGTAATCTGTACGGTTGCTTGCTGTTCATTGGGTGAAGCTGTTGTTTTTAACTTATCCATGATTCCAAAGCCTCCTCATACCCCTATAGAGTATGATAATTTCTATAAAAAGAAAAGGCATTGGAGCTTATGGCATTCCCATACAGCTCCAAGCCTTATTACTGTGCTTCAAATTAAACTACATCATACCCTTGCTCTTCAATAGCTTCTTTAATAGCTCCAAGGCTCACCTTGTTCTCATCATACTCAACGGAAACTTTTTTAGCAGCAAGATCAACTTTAGCAGTAGCTCCAAGATTACCTACAGCCTTCTCTACAGAGTTGACACAGTGACCACAAGACATTCCTTCAACGTTTAATGTAGCGTTCGACATTATTATTACCTCCAGTAAATGTTATGAAGCCATGCTCAAGGAGCATTAGCTTATTATTTCATTAATTTGTTAACCGTAATTAGCAGCTCATCGATAACCTCATGTTCACCGGCTTCGATTCGTTCAATAATACAACTCTTCATATGCCCTTCCAGCAGCATCTTACCAACACCGTTTAGTGCCGCTTGAACCGCTGCGAGCTGATTGAGCACATCGTCACAATAAGTATCCCGCTCTATCATACCCTTTATCCCGCGGATCTGGCCTTCAATCCGGTTGAGGCGAGTATTCAAACCATTTTTGAAATCTGTCGAATGATGACTCATTCGTTCTCCAGATGCTGAAGAATGACAGTCAGCTTCGCAGGATTTCTCAGTTTGTTCTTGCTTACTAGTAGACATAAGAATCAGCCTCCTTGCCAATAATATAATATACCCCCGTAGGGTATGTCAAGAGGCGTTCTTTATTTTCTATCCCCCAAATCCCATTTTTCCAAGCATAAACACCTTCGGTGTCCTTATAAGGAAGGTAAGCGTTTAAGCGAGAAATATAAGACATATAGTATTGTGTGAAACTTATACTTCTTATATTTGAAAAAAACTATTGCTACCCTATTCAAATTTGAATATAATAAATTTTGCTTCTAACCTATGAACATTTTTTGAACGGATTTATCACTATTAGAAAAAGGAGCCTGCGAAGCATGCATACTAAAGAAAGTAATCTTAAACTCGTAGTTATCGGCCTGCTGCTCGGTATTCTGATGTCCGCGATGGACAATACCATTGTAGCTTCAGCTATGGGAACCATTGTTTCCGACCTTGGCGGTCTGGACAAAATCGTATGGGTCACTTCGGCCTATATGGTCATGGTAATGGCTGGGACCCCTATCTTCGGCAAGCTCTCGGATATGTATGGACGTAAACGTTTCTTCATGTTCGGACTGATTGTATTCCTGATTGGTTCAGCACTGTGCGGTACTGCAACCAGTATTACACAACTAAGTATTTACCGGGCAATTCAAGGAATCGGCGGCGGTGCACTAATGCCTATCGCCTTCACCATCGTTTTCGACATTTTCCCTCCTGAAAAAAGAGGAAAGCTGACCGGCCTTTTCGGTGCGGTCTTCGGAATCTCCAGTGTACTCGGACCATTATTGGGTGCATATATTACCGACTATGTAGGCTGGCAATGGGTATTCTACATTAACCTGCCGCTCGGAATTATTGCACTTTTTCTGATCGCAACTTCTTACAAAGAATCGATCTCTCACGCTAAACAGCGCATCGACTGGGGCGGAGCCTTCACTCTCGTCGGCGCCATTATCTGCCTAATGTTTGCGCTAGAACTGGGAGGCAATCAATACGCTTGGAATTCCAGTGTCATTCTCGGCTTATTCGCCGGCTTCGATGTACTCTTGCTGGCATTCATCCTCATTGAGAGAGTGGCGGCTGAACCTGTTATCTCGTTCGCGATGTTCAGTAAACGGTTGTTTGCAACAAGCAGTGTGACAGCCTTGTTCTATGGCTCTGCCTTTATCGTAGCCACTATCTACATTCCTATCTTTGTACAGGGCGTATTTGGCGGCTCCGCTACGAACTCTGGACTGATCCTTATGCCGATGATGATCGGTACGGTCGTGGGCAGTCAGACCGGTGGGCTACTTACAACCAAAACCAGTTTCCGCAACATTATGATCCTATCCGCAGTCTGTTTTGTAGCAGGTGTCTACAGTCTAAGCACTTTATCACCAGATACCTCCCGTCTCATGCTTAATGTATTCATGGCCTTAACTGGATTCGGCGTGGGCTTCTCCTTCTCCGTGCTAAGCATGGCAGCTATCCATAATTTCGATATGCGCCAACGCGGTTCGGCAACTTCAACAAGTACCTTTATGCGCTCTCTTGGGATGACGTTGGGGATTACGATCTTCGGTATTATTCAGCGTAACAACTTCACTAGCAGCATTAGCGAAGCTTTTGGCGGAAGTGAGCAGTCAGCAGCCTTCGGCGATCCACGGGCAGCCCTGACACCTGAAGCAAGAGCCAAGATTCCACCAGAAATTTTAGAGAAAATATCTAGTGCACTGTCCTCTTCAATCGCACATACCTTTATGTGGGCCATGATTCCTGCCGTCCTTGGTTTAGTCTTTGTGCTGCTTATGCCAAAAGACCGCCTCACCATTCCGAGTAAAACTGCTCAGGCGTCCGAGGGTAAAAGGTAACGATTATGTCGATGAAATTGGCTATTCTCGGACTATTGCTTGAACGAAATATGCACCCCTATGAAATTACACTAGTCATGAAAGAGCGCTCCATGGACCGGATTACAAAGCTCCAGCTAGGGTCTCTCTACTATGCTGTCGATAAACTTGCACAAAATGGTTATATCGAAGCTTTAGAAGTGATTAGCAGCAGTGATCGCCCAGACAAAACCATTTATGGTATTACTGAGCAAGGTAAAAATTTATTCGAGCAGTTAATTCTACAGCAAATTAAAAAGAACGAGCCCTTCTATCATCCGATGTATATGGCTCTAGCCATGTCCCGTCATGTTGATCAAAACAAGGTGGAGAAGCTGCTCGAAGAACGTATTCGGGAAACCGAACATCAGGTGAATCTGGCTTATCAGGTATATGAAGAACATATTCCTATTGTTCCTCGTTCCGCCCTTCATCTCATGTACGGCACCTATGAACACACCCTTATTGAACTAAAATGGCTGCAACGTCTCTATGATGATGTTGTAGCACGCAAGTTGAATGACATTGGAACACCACTTTATACAGAGTAGAGTCCTTAGGGACCTCTACTCTTTTTTTCGCTTTTGCAGAGACAATAAATACCACACTAGAATCTAAGCGTGTACAATATGTACGTGTACGCAATCATATTTTCCTAGGAGGAATCACATTGTGAGAACACTGCCTTTAAACAAGCGCGGTATACCAGCCAGCCGTATTGCTCTAGGTTGTATGGGATTTGGTGGGGGCTGGGATCATGAACCGATTACCGCCGAGAATGTTAAACAAGGACATGCAGCCGTCGACGCTGCACTATCTAGTGGTATCAATATGTTTGATCACGCAGATATTTATACCCGTGGTAAAGCCGAGAAGGTATTCGGTCAAATCTTTAAGGAACGCCCAGGACTAAGAGAAGAAATCATTATTCAGTCGAAATGCGGTATTAAGCTAATGGAGCCTGGAGACAGCTCTAATGTCTTTGACTTCTCAAGACAGCATATTCTAAGCAGTGTAGAAGGAATATTGTCGCGACTAGGAACGGAATATATTGATATTCTGCTGCTCCATCGGCCTGACCCCCTAATGGATCCGGAGGAAGTGGCTTCTGCTTTGCATCAATTAAAAGCAACAGGTAAGGTTCGTCATTTCGGCGTCTCCAATATGAGCGCAGCGCAGATCAAAATGCTGCAAGCCTACTGCGAGGAACCTTTTATCGTAAACCAGCTACACATGAGCCTAGCCAAGCTAAGTTGGGTCGATGCTGGAATCAGTGTAAACCGTGAACCTTGGAAGGATATTACCTTTCCCGAAGGAACCCTTGAACATTGTCGAATGGAGAACATTCAGCTTCAAGCTTGGGGCCCACTCGCACAAGGCTTATTTAGTGGACGTTCATTAGAGGATCAACCAGAGAATATCGTCCAGACAGCTGCCATGGTTAAACAACTTGCAGATGAAAAAGGAACCACACCCGAAGCCATAGTGCTTTCCTGGCTAATGACACATCCGGCAGCTATTCAGCCTGTGATTGGGACTGTGAATCCGCAGCGCATCGCTGCCTGCGCCGATGCAGACAAGCTGGAGCTTACTCGTAAAGAATGGTATGACCTATATGTTAGTTCACGTGGTAATCGTCTTCCCTAACTGAGCCCACAATTAAACTCGCAAGAATTCTTAATAGCCTAATCGTGCCTCTCGCATGATTAGGCTATTTTTAATACATTCCCCACCTATATATCGTTCTCTATTGCGAATAAAAATAGATATAAAGCGATAAACCGAGATAAATAGAGATAAATTAACATTTTTGTTCTTTATAGAGCACAAACGAGACTTATTGACAGTTTTCTTTTCAATTTATTCCATGTATTATTCATTACAGAAGTTGTTCTCAATAAAGAACAATAATAACGAACCAAAGAAATTCAAGACATTGAGGGGAGGTATTCCTCTGAGACCCAGATCAGCAAAAAGAAGACCTAAACGAAAGAAACAAATCGGATTACGTGTTCTGCAATCAGGAATGGCTGTCTCCGTCTTGTTTCTGACTACCTCGCAGCAAGTGGGTAGTACCTATGGTGGTTTTGGAGCTACTACGCAAACCACTAGCACCATTAGCTTTTGCGAAGTATTTCCAAACTCGATCAAGGGGCTTCTAACAGAACTCAAAGATCATATCGAAAGAGCTACTGCTTTAAAAGGATCGCTTCAAAGCTATGCCCCTTCAGGCAGTCTCTCAGACGTTTCGGGAATAGAAGGCATGACGCTGGATGAGCTTGATGTCGCAGCGCAAGAGATTTCCACACAAATCTCCGCGCTTCAATCTCAAATCGATGGCGTGAATGAGCAACTGGCCACCAACAGCCAAATTTGGAACGAAATCAATGGTGAGCTGAACGCAGCAGCAGCTGTCCTATTCCAGATTGGAGGATATATGACCTCTCTAGATTCAAACTGTCTAGAAATCAAGGATGAACAATTCTTCAGAGAGCTGCAAAGCAGCCTGAATCAAAGCGGTGTAATCTCTGAATCCCTGAATGCTTCCTTAAAGGGAGTCATCCAATATCTAAACTCCATACACGACATCGGGCTTCCACTTGCTTCGGTAGTGACCAATGATGTATATGGACAACCCGAGTTACGCAACGAGGCGTTTCAGCAGCCGTTACCTTTCCTGATTCCTTTTAGTCAGCCGGCCGGCAATATCTCTAGCGAACTTACCTCCACTTATGAAAATCTCAATACTGAAATGAATGGTCTTAAAGAATCGGCTACTTCAGGAATCAGCAATCTTCAGAGTCAGCTCCAATTGATCAGTCAAACCCGTGAACAACAATTGGAAGCACTTGAGAAAGCCCGACTAGAGGCGCTGGAACAAACGAAGAAAGAAGAAGAACGTTTGGCACTGGAGAAAAAAGAAAAGCAAGAAGCTGAGGACAAAGCGAAAGCTGAAGCTGAGGAGAAAGCAAAATCGGAAGTGACTCCACCGAAAGGTGAAGCTACTCCAGAGAACATAAATAAAGAACAGCCTGAAGCCCCAGCCACTAACCCGGTCGTTCCGGAAATTGGTGAAGAGCTAACGATTCCAAAAGATGTACCACAGCAAGCAGTTCCTCAGGAGGCGCCAAAAGCGGAAGATACAACCACTTCCCCACCGGTAGCAACACCAGCCCCTTCGGACCCTCAACAAGTTAAAGGTGGCGAATAATATGCGGATTAAAAAAATGATCAACAATACATTATCGAGCATCATGCTTGTGATATTCATTCTGCTGGTGGTAGCCGTAGTTTTATCAAAGGCCTCCGGCGGTGAACCTGCCTTCTTCGGATACCAGATCAAATCGGTACTCTCAGGTTCGATGGAACCAGGGATTCATACCGGATCGATTGTCGCTTTAAAACCCGGAGGAGATATGAATCGCTTCAAAAAAGGCGATGTTATCACCTTTAGAAATGAAGAAAACCTGCTCATTACTCACCGTGTTGTAGAAGCAACAATGAACAACGCTACTGGTGAAGCCATGTATCGCACGAAAGGCGATAACAATGATGCGCCTGATATGAACCCTACCAGTTCCACGAATGTTGTAGCTGAGTATACCGGGGTCACCGTACCTTACGTAGGTTACGCTATGAATTTCGCAGTTTCCAAAGCTGGAAGTGTCATGCTCATGATCGTACCAGGCTTGATGCTCCTGCTCTATGCTCTGTATTCGTCATGGAAGGCTGTAGCTGCACTCGAAAAGAAAAATGCTGCTATACTGCCCGCCTCTCCACCCCCAACTGAAATACAGTAATTCGTTGATTGTCCGCTTCCGCTTACGAACCGGAAGTTACAATATATAACTTTTATAAAAAAACCACAAAAACCGAGGAGGAATTTTAATTATGGGTATCAAAAAAACATTGGGTCTTGGCGTAGCATCAGCAGCACTGGGTTTATCATTGATTGGTGGAGGAACCTTCGCTTACTTTAGTGACACTGCACAAAGCAGCGCTACATTTGCAGCAGGTACACTGGATTTGAACTCAGATCCTTCTGTTATCGTTGATTTGAAGGATTTGAAGCCAGGCGATACGATCAAAAGAGACTTCAAACTAAAAAATGACGGTACACTTGATATCGGTTCGATTCTCCTCAAAACAGCTACCTCTATTAATGATGTAGGTGGTAACAACGGCGCTAACGATTTGGCAAAATCCATCAAGGTTAAATTCCTGGTGAATAAAGATAAAAGCGGCATCTTACCTGGTAGTGAAGAGAAAGTAGTTTGGGAAACTACCCTGGCCGATTTGAAGACTCAGACACCGGATCTCGTAAAAAACACTGGACTTGATGCAATCTGGGGAACTAGCGAAGCATCTGGAATTAAGGCCGGCACAAATGATAGCTTCACCGTTCAATTCGAATTTGTTGATAACGGCCAAGAGCAGAACTACTTCCAAAAAGATTCATTAACACTGACTTGGGATTTCGTAGGTAAGCAAACTGCTGGATCCGCTAAATAATCTAATAAGTCTTCCATTCGAAGAGCAGCAGATTCTTATTCCGGAAAGCGGATAAGTAGATGCTGCTCTTCTTTTTACAATAAACTTTGTCGAATTTATTGATATTTGCTATACTAATAACAAAAATTACGGAGGGGCGTCAGCATAGTGCCACAAAATATGGGCCAACGTATCCAGCATCTCCGCCTAGAAAAGGGATTCTCCCTATCTGAGCTTGCGGACAGAGCGGATGTTGCTAAGTCGTATCTTAGCAATGTGGAGAGAAACATCCAATCCAATCCTTCAATCCAGTTTATCGAAAAGATCGCCGATGCGCTTCAGGTATCCATCCACGCTTTGCTCTATGGAGAACCTAATGATGCTGAGGAGTCACCTTTAGATTCGGAATGGTTCCGATTGGTGCAGGAAGCTATGGCCTCAGGCATAAGCAAACGCGAATTCAAGGAGTTTCTGGACTACCAGAAATGGCGCCTTGATCAGAAGGATTAATATTCCACCTGACCTGATAAGATCCTCTTCTACTCATACTATTAAACATAAGCGCCTTCACCCTCCTAACATGGACTGCGGAGGCGTTTGAATTCTAGCAGAATCAATGATCATATTCGTTGTGAAACTTACATTTTGCTTTATACCGAAAAGGGGCCCAGCGAGTTATCGCTGGGCCCCTTTTCAAAATATAACGCACTAAATGTATTACTGCACGGCTTGCACTGTCTTCTCATGAAAGAATCGACGAATTTCATCTGCCTTTATGCCAGCCTTCTTAGCTGCTAATAATAAATGTACCCACTCAACGTCTAGATCAATGACCTGCTGTTCTCTGTTGCTTCCCTGGTTGGACTTGTCCAAAAAATCTCCTCCTAAGATTTTACGTCCCCAGGCAATCCGGCTGTCATAGTATTTCTACCTTAGACCCGCGACTTT
Source organism: Paenibacillus sp. Marseille-Q9583 (assembly GCF_976954365.1). Classification (NCBI taxonomy): domain Bacteria; kingdom Bacillati; phylum Bacillota; class Bacilli; order Caryophanales; family Paenibacillaceae; genus Paenibacillus; species Paenibacillus sp. Marseille-Q9583. The sequence goes on along the minus strand of NZ_CDRJTB010000004.1, from coordinate 88,913 downwards.
GTGCCCCTGCCTTTCGGCAGGTTTACCTTTTACTGGACCCTTTACGCGAAAGGATCTACTTTGAAATATATGAAAATCGCTAACTGCAATAACATTATACTATACTAAAGTGGAAAAGTGTGTCGATTTCTGATTAGTTTTTCCATTAAAAAACAAAAAATAGAAGCGCTTTTGTGCGATATCTTGTCCTATTAACACGATACTCGTCCCATTCATAAAATTAATTAAGCCAATATAATAATACTTCCTTCCCTATTAGTTAAAAATAAGGATATTAGAATCATTTTAGTGGGCCTTAGGAATGGGTAATGAGAAGAAACAGCGTTCTTTTCATTAGAACAAGCTAACCCATACCATTTTGCGAACGTATTGGACGAAAGAATGAATTGATTACACGTGTGGAAAGTAGCACAATAAGATGAGAAATGAAACCGCAATCATCACAGCTCCAGTAAGCGTTGACACAAAATGTCACGTATGGAGTTCATCCGTTAAGGAGGATGTATTCATGGCAGCCAAAGAGCCCTATAACGAATCCATTTGGAGTAAGTATTACGGACCCAATTTAGGCTACATTCAAGAAAGATATGAACAGTTTGTGAAAGATCCTTCCACCGTAGAGAATAATTATCGCGAGCTTTTTACAAATTCGGGTCCCCCACCCCTAACACCGGATAGCGAACCGGCTCCACAGCCTCGCATTTCGGGAGACACCGAATGGCTTAGAAAGGCAGTAAGAGCTTCCAAGCTAATCGCTAATATTCGTATATATGGCCATATGGCCGCTGATATTGATCCGCTTGAGCGCGATCACAATCCCATGGCTAAATATCTTGAACTCGAGACCTATGAGCTGACTCGTGAGGATCTGATCGCACTACCTGCCACGCTCATTTGGGAGAATGCGCCGAATGATGTGCATACCGGATGGGATGCAGTTCAGCGTATGCGTCAGGCTTACACCAAGACAATCGCCTATGAATTCGGGCATGTGCATGAAGAACAAGAACTGAAATGGTTGAACAGACAGGCAGAATCCACAAGCTCACCAGCGCCTTTAAATAATGCAGAACGTAAAGAGCTGCTAAACCGCCTGATCCAAGTAGAGCAATTCGAAACCTTCCTCCACAAAACCTTTGTGGGTCAGAAGCGTTTCAGTTTGGAAGGCAATGACGCTCTCGTACCGATGCTGGATGAAATCGTACGCGCTGCTGCGCATGACGGCGCAGAGCATATTCTGATGGGCATGGCGCATCGTGGTCGCCTCAACGTTCTTGCACATATTTTGGGTAAACCTTATGACATTATATTTTCAGAGTTTCATCATTCTCCAAACAAGGAGCTTTTCCCTTCCGAAGGCTCTACAGGCATTAACTATGGCTGGACGGGTGATGTGAAATACCATCTCGGTGCAGATCGTGCTGTCCGCGAAGGAGAAACCGTACGCACAAGAATAACACTAGCGAATAATCCAAGTCACTTGGAATTCGTCAATCCTGTCGTGGAAGGCTTCACTCGTGCTGCTCAAGAAGATCGGAGCACAGCCGGATTGCCGAAGATTGATACCAGTAAAGCTATGGCGGTACTGATGCATGGCGATGCTGCTTTTCCAGGTGAAGGGATTGTTGCAGAAACACTTAATATTGGCAAACTTCAAGGTTATCAGAATGGCGGGACGATCCATATCATTGTTAATAACCGGATCGGCTTTACGACAGAAAGCGAAGACTCCCGTTCAACGCATTATGCGAGTGACATCGCCAAAGGATATGAAATTCCAATTATCCATGTCAATGCTGATGATCCTGAGGCCTGTATATCAGCCGTTCGTTTAGCTAGTGCATATCGCAATCAATTCAAAAAGGATTTCGTTATTGATCTCATCGGCTATCGTCGTCATGGACATAACGAAATGGATGATCCTGAAACTACACAACCTATCGTGTACGGTAAGGTACGCAATCATCCAACCGTTTACAAGGTGTATGCGGAGCGGCTACAGCGTGAAAAAATCCTTACAGCTGAAGATGTACAAAAGATGCACGTTGAAACAGAAGGCGTATTGCAACGTGCGTACGATAGTATGAAGGAAGGCAATCACAAGAAAAAAGAACCAAAAGCCTTCCTTCCTCTTCAAACAGATCGCTCAGCGGCAGGCACTACAGCCGTACCGATCTCCAGTCTGCAAGAGATTAATCGTGAGCTACTGAGCGTACCTGATGGATTCCAAGTCTATCCGAAACTGGAGCGAATTCTGCAGCGTCGCAAGGACGCGCTGAATGAGGGTGAAAAGGTCGACTGGGCACTCGCTGAGTCCCTCGCCTTTGCAACCATCCTGAAGGATGGAACGCCAATTCGACTTAGCGGTCAGGATGCACAGCGCGGCACCTTCGCACACCGCCATCTAGTGCTGCACGACAGCAAGACAGGAGAGTTATTCTCTCCGCTTCATCAGCTAAGTAATTCTCGCGCTTCCTTTGGCGTATATAACAGTCCGCTATCTGAAGCTTCTGTGCTAGGCTTTGAGTATGGTTATAATGTGTTCGCACCAGAAACCTTCGTCATCTGGGAAGCACAATATGGCGACTTCGCCAATGCAGGTCAGGTTATATTTGATCAGTTCATTGCCGCTGGACGTGCGAAATGGACGCAGCGCAGCAATCTCGTCGTCATGTTACCGCATGGCTATGAGGGACAGGGACCTGAGCATTCCAGTGGTAGATTGGAACGCTTCCTACAGTTATCCGCGGAAGAGAACTGGACCGTTGCTAACTTGACCACTGCTTCTCAATATTTCCATGTCTTGCGACGCCAAGCTGCTTTATGTGGACAGGAAGACGCTAAACCACTGGTGATTATGACGCCGAAGAGTCTCATTCGTAATCCGCGTAGCACATCTGCCGGAACTGAGCTCGCCTCCGGACAATTCCAGCCTGTGTTAGCAGAGCCCCTGCTAGGCCAGAAACCAGGTGAGATCAAACGTCTAGTAGTCTGCAGCGGTAAAGTAGCTATCGACATCCAAACAGAGCTAGAAGCTGCTTCAGACAAAGATTGGTCATGGCTACATGTACTGCGCCTAGAGCAACTCTATCCGTTCCCAGAACATGAACTGAGTGCTCACTTAAGCTCCTTCACATCCCTTCAGGAAATTGTCTGGGTGCAAGAAGAGCCGAAGAATATGGGCGGATGGAGCTATACCGAACCTCGGTTACGGGCCATCGCACCGCAAAACACTAGCGTGAGATATATCGGACGTCCTGAACGTTCCAGTCCTGCGAGTGGTTATGCAGATGTTCATAGCTTTGAACAGCGTAGAATTGTTTCAGAGGCCCTAAAAGCAAATTCACAAGTACAAACAGCTGTACCATCCTCTTAAGAGGACGGTATCACAATAGCGTAAACCATTATGTTTGGGGAGGTAACGGCCTGTGTCAGAAATCTTAGTACCCGATCTGGGAGAATCTATATCCGAAGGAACCATCTACAAATGGCTGGTTAAAGAAGGCGACACGGTAGGTCAAGGTGATGTGCTTGCTGAGTTAGAGACGGACAAAGTGAATTTGGAAATTAGTGCGGAGGTGGAGGGTGTCATCTCCTCCATCCTACGTCAAGCGGGCGAGAACGTAGCCGTTGGCGAAGCCATCGGCATCATTGGAGCCGCTAGCGGCAGTACACCGCGGACCGCTGAGAGCATAGCGCCTGAAGCGGCACCGGCAAGCGGCAGCGCAGCAGCCGCACCTGTAGCAGCGCCCGAAGTCGCTGTAGCGGGTGGCGAAAGCCCCGCTGCACTGGCATCGCCGGGCGCACGCAAGCTGGCACGGGAGCGCGGCATCGACCTCGGCGATGTTAGCGCCCGTGATCCTATCGGCCGGATTGGTCAGGCCGATGTGTCGGGTCATGGTGCAGCAGCGCCACAGGCCGCTGCACCGGTAGCTCCGGCGGCGCAAGCCAAGCCGGAGCCAGCGAAGCCGGCAGCGAGCAAAGCCGCGCCGGAGGATGGCAAGAACGTGGAGCGCAAGCGCATGTCGCGCAGACGGCTCACGATTGCCAGCCGCTTGGTAGAAGCGCAGCAGACCGCAGCTATGCTGACCACCTTCAACGAGGTGGACATGACCGCGATCCTCGACATCCGCAAGCGCCGCAAGGATGCTTTTAAAGAGAAGCATGAAGTAGGACTAGGCTTCATGTCCTTCTTCACCAAAGCCGTGATCGGTGCGCTGAAGACCTACCCACTACTGAACGCAGAGATTGACGGTGAAGATCTGGTCGTTAAGAAATTCTACGATATCGGTATTGCCGTTGCGGCTAAGGAAGGTCTGGTGGTTCCGGTTGTCCGTGACGCAGATCGCCTCAGTTTCCCGGAAATCGAACGTCAGATTGGCGAACTCGCTTCCAAGGCACGCGCTAATACGCTTAGTCTCTCCGAGCTTCAAGGCGGTACGTTCACTATCACCAACGGCGGTGTATTCGGTTCCCTGTTATCCACTCCGATTCTGAATACCCCTCAAGTAGGTATTCTAGGGATGCATAAGATTCAATTGCGTCCGATCGCGCTGGATGAAGAAAGAACCGTTAACCGTCCAATGATGTATATTGCCCTTTCCTATGATCACCGGATCGTTGACGGCTCTGAAGCGGTAAGCTTCCTCGTCAAAGTGAAGGAATTGCTGGAAGATCCAGAAGCACTGCTGCTGGAAGGCTAACCCTGATCGATCTTTCGACTTAAGAATATAAAGAAGGTATCCCTAATGCTTCGCATTAGGGATACCTTCTTTTGTATCTCAATTAACTTTTGAGATGAAGTATTTCATAAGTACAAGGTGAATCATGAATCTCTAGGTTAGAAAGTCCGGCGTTGTCGGGAATGCTTCCTGCCTTGCATATAATCTAACTGTATTTTATACACTTATTTATTTCTAATCTCCCATATCCTCTTCCTTAATTGCATTCTCTACAACTAAAATCCATAAAAACGTTTATTTCCACTAATCTAACCAGCAATAGCTGTATTAAATACAACTACAGGGCTTATATAAACGTGTTAGTTAACTTTAATTGTACATAGTACAACTAACTTAGCGCATGCAACTACAAAACTACAAGAATCTACTTCAGCAGCTCCCCAGCCACCTGCAGAAATTGCTCCTTGGTCAAAATCTTATCTCCGTAGCTGCTGAGTGTATAATACGCATCCTGCTTCTCGTTATACCAATTCAGATAATCGTAGCTGACCTCTTCCTTCACTACTTTGTTATAGATCACTTCTGTGCCAGCCACTATAATCTTATCCGCTTGATTCTCAGGTTCTTGCTCCACAAACATTTTGCCACCATGCATGATCGATGCAGAGATACCTATAAAAGCGTTATTCTTGGAATAAGTAGCGCTAATCCAGCCGGGCTCCGACCACGGTATAGCCATCATGATTAACTTACCGCTCCCCTTCTCTTTATTGGCTTGGACAGTAAGATCTTGTAACGTCTCCTGATATAGAGAACTGTTCTTCTCCGCATCCGTAGTCGGATGATTAGGGTTTATAACCCCATATTCAAAAGCATACCCTGCTGCCAATGCAGGGAGCGTCGGCGCCCCTGTCCGTTTGATTTCCTTCAAGAAATCAGAATATGCGCCTATCCGCTGCTCTTTATACTTAAATTGCAATTCTGTTGCCAAGCCTGCTGCACCTGCATTATTGTTCACAAGATAGGCGATCAATTCTCCCGGTTTAGCGAAAGCATCTACTTTCTGTGCATACTTATCATAGGAGGCTACTCCTGCAGATTCATTCGGCGCAACATGCTGAACCTTTACTACGCCTTCACTATTGCGGATCTGTACATATTCCGATGCAGCATAAGCTGTCACTGAGATCATCAGGAACAAGGCTAACATACTGGCAATTGCCGTTGTTTTATTCATCGTCTTCAGCGAGAGTGAGAACGATCGCTTTCGATCTGATAAGCCACGAATATGTCCCATAACCTTCTCTTCTACATCGATCTCACCCAGAAGTTCATTCCCGGCTGAGGCATAAATTATATTTTGGTATTCATCGCTGATTGTGGTTCGTTCCATCTGATCTCCTCCTCCAATTTCATAGCTTCCTGCACCTTCCGCTTGATCCGGTTCATTCTCTTCGTCAGTGCATTGGGACTTACCCCAAGAATTTCGCTTATCTCCGCATAAGTTTTTTCCTCGAACACCCGCAGAATAAGCATATTCCTCTCTTCCAGCGACAACTGCGCTAAAGCAGCAGACAATGAGGGATTAAACAACCGGTCATCCAGCTCTTGTTCAGGACTTACAGACATAAAATCAGGCTTGAAGATACTCATGACTCGCTTTTGCAACCGCCGTCTGCGCAGCAGGTTTAAGCAATGATGATACGCGATTCGATAGAGCCATGCCGGGAAATGCATCTTCGGCTTGTATTGATGGATAGATTGATAGCCTTTTACCAAAATATCCTGAACCGCGTCCTCCGCATCCTGCTTGTTTTCTAACAAACGATAGCAATAGCAGTAGATTGACGTTTGGAAAGCTCTAACAATAAAAGCATACCGTTCGATATTCCCCTTTTGAATACTAATGATTAACTCTTCCAGCTCCTTTGGGTCTAGCGAATCCTGTGGCGATGTAAGCACCTCCTTAACCTTTATATCTTCTATAACACTTGGGCAACGAAAAAAGTGCCTAAGTAAACCGAACTATCCTCCCAAATTCACTCCAATTATACACATTTAGTGGTAAATAAGAGCAATGCAGTCCGCAACCCTATTGAAATGAGCCAAAATTCAAAAATAGCTGCTACACAGTCCGTTAGCCCCGCCAATAGAAAAAAAGACGTACAACTGTTGTCAGTTTGTACGTCTTTGTTTAATTTATTGTCTTTTTACCTTTAAGCCGTCCGTTCTGTAGCTTTGAGCCGAAGCGCTTTCTTCTCTTTCGCTTTCTCCACCGGCGGTTTTAGCGAAATTGCGATGATACAGGCCAGCAGACACAGGAGACCAAAGATCACGAAAGTAGGTTTAAACCCGCCCAGGAAGACGGCGATGAACGAACCTGAAAGGGCTCCAATACCGAAACCTTGATATACGATTCCATAGTTCTTACTGTGATTCTTAAGACCAAAGAAGTCACTGACAATCGCCGGGAACACTGTAATGTTACCCCCGAAGCAGAATGCAATGGCAGCTACACAAGTGAAGAACAGTCCGAAATTCAGCGTCGCATAGCTTAGGGTCAACATAGCGGCTGCCGTTACTGCAAGCGAAGCGCCTACCAGCTTCAAACGGCTCATTTTGTCAGACAAGGCACCCAAGATCAAACGTCCTGCTGTATTAAAAATTGCGATCATTGCTACCGCATTAGCTGCCGTCTGTACATCAAGTCCAGCCAGCTGCACACCGATGTCTTTTACAATACCGATCAAATACAGACCACACATACAAGCGGTAAAGAAAATAATGAACAACAGATAAGCTTCTTTCGTGCGTAGCATTTCTTTTACCGTGTAGTCTTTTGGTTTAGTGATAGTCGAAGTTGCTGCTGCACCCAGTGATGCCGTTTGTACTGGAGCTTCTCTGACGAGTAAGGAACCGATTACAATCATCACCATAACAATCATGCCCCAATACATAAACGTATTAGACACACCCACCGATTCGATCAAACTACCATTGATATATTTAAAAATCAAACTCCCCGTTCCGTAAGCACCCACGGACACACCGGAGATTAAGCCTTTATTATTCGGAAACCATTTAATTAAGTTAGATAATGAAGTGATATAAGCTGTTCCGTCTGCAAATCCAACGATTACACCAGCCAGTACATAGAACATTAGAAGCGAATTCGCCTGAGAGCTAAGAATCAATCCTAGACCAAGCACAATCCCTGCGGCGGCAGTTAACCGGCGAAGACCAAAACGATCCTGCAATTTCCCTGCGAACAAAGTCGCAAAAGCGAGTGCAAAGCTCGTGATCGAAAACGTAATCGAAACAGAATTAAGCTCCCAGCCGAATTTTGTTACCAGATGTGCATTGAACAAGCTCCATGTATAAATGGTACCTAGACCCATCTGCATAATTACTGTTCCTAATACGATAAGCCACCGTTTGGCGTTTTTGTTGTCCATCGTCGAAGTCATGGTCTATTCCTTCTTTCCCTCTCGTGATCTGCTACAAGAGCTTCTATTGCCTCTTTATTGTAGCTAAACCAGCGGATGTTGAGAGAAATCTGGCATGAGATGACGAAAATGAAGAATGAACTGCATTTATAGGCGCATGATCTGCCTGAATTCCTTTACCTTACTTCGACTTACCGGCACCTCAAACTCCAAATCATGCAGGCGCAGCAAGTATGTATTGTTGAACCAAGGGATGATTTCCTTGATTTTGGACAGGTTAACGATATAGGAACGATGGCAGCGAAAAAAACGATCCTCCGGCAGTCGATTATAAAAATCGCTGATGCTGAGCGCCATACTATATTCCTCACCTTTAGTTATTACACTCGTACTTTTCTCTTGTGCGGAGGCGTAATAAATATCATCAGCATTCACTACGATAATCTTCTCATTTTTCCACAGATTCACCTTATCACTTACTGGATTACGTTCCTCTTCCCCCTGTCTTCCGCGAGCAGCGAACGCCCCCTCCAGCTTGTGCAGCATAGCCTTAATGCGAACCTCACTATAGGGTTTAAGAATATAGTCAAACGCTTCAATCTCAAACGCCTCGGCGGCATGCTCCTTATACGCAGTAATAAACACTATATAAGGTTTTACCGAGAATCTGCTAATATTCTGAGCCAGCAGTACTCCGTCGATCGAGGGAATGTTAATGTCCAGGAAAATCACATCTACCGTCTCAACCTGTAAAAATTTCAGTGCATCCAGCCCATCTTCAAATTGTGCGGCAATGTCGATTCCGCTGTGAGTCTCTATTAAATAAGCCAGTTCCTGTCTCGCTAGCTCTTCATCCTCCACGATAATTGCTCTCATAGGCCCTCCTTTTTGACATCAAAATAAATGTTCGTCCCTTTATCGAGCCTCTGAATCGTAAGACCAGTTCCATAGATGAGCTTGACCCGTTGATGTACATTAAACAGTCCGATCTTATTCTCCGGCATATCGCCAGCATAGACCTTCTCTATGGTTTCTTCGCTGATGCCAGCTCCGGTATCCCGAATGCCAACTCGTACATTATCGCCTTGATCTTTTACAGAAATCGTTACGGTTCCCGTCCCTCGTACCTTCAGTATGCCATGTATGATCGCATTCTCTACAAGCGGCTGAATAATTAGACTCGGAATCCGAACCTGAACCTCATCAATATCATAGAGGACATTAAGCCGGCTTCCGAAGCGCGCTTTTTCAATCTCTACGTATTGTTGAACCTGTTGCAGCTCGCGCTTAATATCAATGAATTCATCCGTCAGCTCCAGATTGTATCTCATATAACCGGACAGATTCACGATCAGCTCGCGCGCCTTATCCGGGTTAATCCGAATCGAGGACGCAATCGCGTTCAGCGCATTGAACAGAAAGTGTGGGTTAATGCTTGTCTGCAGCGCCTTTAGCTCTGCTTTGTTCGCCATTTCTTTAATGCCCTCAACCCGCGAAACTTCCATTAGTGTAGAGATCATTTGCGACAAACCTACAGCCATAGCTTGTAGAGAATAAGTGATCTTGTGGGCTCTGGTGTAATAGATTTTGAGCGCTCCCGTCACTTCGCCTTTTTCCTTCAATGGAATAATGATCAGCGATTTAATCTCCGGATTCACATAATCACTATCGTCGTTACGGATCGTAATTTCACCACTGGACAATGTCACTTTAGTTTCTTCACTTATAATTTCATTGGTCGTAGTATAATCCTCTTCTCCAACACCAACGTAAGCGAGAATGAGTCTTGTATCCGAAATAGCTACAGCGTCTGCACCGATATCTTCTTTGATAATTTGGCAGATAGTACGAAGCGACTCGGGATTAATATTGCGAAAATAAGGCAAGGTCTTATTGGCAATATCCAGTGCCAGCTTGGACTGCTTCGCCGCAATCCGTTCCTTTTCACCTTCCACACTCTGCACTAGCATGACAATCAGACCGACACTAATCTGGCTCATAATCATCGGAAAAGCAATTTTGGACACGATATCCACACCCAGCGACGACGGCTGCGCCATCACCAGAATGAGCAGCATCGTCAGGGCTTCACAGGCCATCCCGGCCAAAATACCGGCCATCCAGCGGCGTTCACCAGAAGTGCGGCGGTATATTACCCCTGACACAATCCCTGCGGTAATACTCGTAATCAGACAAGGAAGAGAGGTTACCCCTCCGATATCAATTAGAAAACGGTGAACCCCTGAGATAATGCCTGTTATGAGTCCTACCCATGGCCCGAACAAAATCCCACCAGACACGATGGCGATAATTCGCACATTCACAAGCGAGCCTTCCACATTAATCCCACTATAGGTACCAAAGATGGCGAATAAACTGAAGATCGTCGTCGCTATGGCTAGCTCCTGCGGGGCGTAAGTTCCTTTTTGAAAAATCTCTTTAAACCGCGGCAGACGAGTCAGCACGAACAGACACATCAGCAGTAGTGCAGCTCTTTCGAATAATTGCAGTAAAATCGTAAACGTATATTGCACGGTCTCCGCCTCCAAAGGACTAGATGTCGACTTATTATAAAGATAGTTCATGCCTCTGTCCATTCAGCCTATCCTTTATTCCCTCTATTGAAACTCTTGTTGTATGATATGAACAGAATAAAAGCATACATATACGGAGGTGGGCGGTTTGCAAAAATTAGAACACGAGGCAGATATCATACAGCTTGTACAAAATGATCCCTGGATGATGGATATATTAGAAAATGCTAGATCGCTGCAGTTACCTGACTGGTGGGTTTGCGCTGGCTTTGTGCGTGCAAAAATTTGGGATACCCTTCATGGCTTCGAAGAACGGACACCTTTGCCAGATGTTGATGTTATTTATTATGACAACAGCAATCTTCAAGAGGAAGTGGAGAAGGATTGGGAGGGGAAGCTAAGAGATTTAAACCCCAACATTCCCTGGTCTGTTAAAAATGAAGCAAGAATGCATACCGTCAATCAAATTCCACCTTATACATCAGCTGTTGATGCGATATCCAAGTTTCCGGAAACCGCCACAGCACTTGGGCTCTCCCTAGATCCATCAGGTAAAATCATCCTAGTCGCTCCACACGGAATTTACGATGTTATTCATGTAGTATTACGACCTACCCCACATTTTACTGAAAACCCGAACTTACTCCCTATTTATGAACAACGCGTTATTAAAAAGAACTGGCAGGCGACGTGGAAACAGTTGCAGATCAGCACTACCTAAAATAACAAAAAGCAAGCCCCCAATATAGCAGGGCTTGCTTTTCCGGAATTATTACACCGCCAAATCGATACCTACTACACCAACGACATCTCCCTGACGATTCTTAATCGCTCTGGATAATGTAACACAAGAACGCTTCGTAATCGCTGATACATAAGGCTTCGAGACATATTGACCTTCATTTATGGCCCCGTTCCACCAATCCCGTCGCTTGGCATTCAAGAGGCCAGCCGCTGGCTCGGAATAGATAAAGGTCCCATCCGTCCGATTGGACCAAATGGCTTGTACATCCGGAATTTTTTTAATGTAAGAGGTCAAAACACCTTGATGAACTTCAGTATCCGGGTCGTACAGTTCTTCCTTAGCTGAAATTGTCTCCAAGAGACTCTTCATCTCTTGAAGCCGGGCAGCATATTGGCTCATCTCGATTTCTTCTCGGGCTGCTATGCTGGTAACCGACTGCTGCAACGATTGCGACTCCGCTAACAGATTAGCGCTGACTTCGTTCAGCTGCCCGATCTGGCTCCGCTGCCGTGTCACCTGTTCCAGCGTAAGATCAACATTGGCAATCGTCTCATTCACGATAGCCACTGCCCCACTCAGCTCCGTCGTCACTTCAACAATCAGCTTGCTCTGCTTCGCGGCAGCATCGATGGTTTCCGTTACGGCGCTGCCTACCTCATCGACTCTCGACGCGATATCATCGAGTCGAAGCTTCACAGTGCCGACCTCGTTCACCCCACGTTCCACTGAAGCTTGCTCTTTCGTCACGGATTCCAGCACCTGCTGTACTCCGTTATTAATGTCGAGCAAGATACCAGAGGAACGGTCAACCGAGCTCTTGCTTTGATCAGCCAGCTGCCTAATCCGGCTGGCCACCACCGCAAATCCGCGGCCCTGTTCCCCGGCCCGGGCCGCTTCTATGGAAGCATTAAGCGCTAGCAGTGAGGTCTCATCCACAATTCCGTTAATAAGCGTATTGATCTCTTCTACCATCGCAATATGATTACTCAAGATAGTAAACTTAGCTAACATATCCCCGCTCTGCATCTGTAAATCCTTCATCACAGCATCTGCGATGCTCAAGGAATCAACCATGCTTGTCATTCCTTGACGAGCATATTTCATATTTGACCCCAGTCTCTCCGTCAACTCTTCGATATGTGCGGTAACGGATGCTACTCCGCCCATTGTCTGATAAGCACCTTCAATATTAGCTTTAGCTTCGTTACTGCGAATCCGCAAATCCATCTCATATTCATGTGAATAATCTGCTGTCTGCTGCAGCTCTTCTGTATGACGACTGATTTCTTCGAGTGCACCATGCAGTCGGTCCGAAGTAACTACAATCTCATTGCCAAGCAGCTCCACTTTACTATTAGCTTCCTTCAGCAGCACTTCTTTACGATAACCGTAGCGGGATAAATTTAGCAGGACCCAGCCTAGAGAAGCCATAAGCGGGATGATTACCAGCTTATGAATCCAGAACATGTCTATCAACAAACTGTAAACACTGACAAGGAGCAACAGGACGACTACAAAAATCTGGCTTTGACGAATCTGCATCATTATTCCCACTCCACTCGATTGATGTTATGTATTCTAACATTATATCAGCAGAGTTAATTAAAGGAAATACTTTCTATACTATTCCTTTTCGATTAGTCCTTCCACACACAAATTCATATCTCTGGAGGACCTGCATCCACATTACCGAAATATACGAATATATTTGGAGATAATTGGTCGAGAGGGAATCCGTAATTATTGTCGAATATATAAGCAAATTGCCACTGGAAAAGAGGAACACATTATGCATACTACATCTCAAACTCCTCGTCAGACCCATTGGAATCGCGTGCTGCTTAATGCATTCTGGATCATCCTGATTGTGGATTTAAGTATTCATATGTTTGTTTCTCAATGCCTATGGGGCCAACATTCGGATACCCTAACCATGGGAGAGTTTATTACTCAGTCGCTGATTCCTGATTCCATCATATTGACTTTGATCATTATTCTGGAATTTATCTATAGATGGAAACCCCTATGGTCCGAGCTAGCTATTACAGTAGCGAGCCATTTATTTGCGCTTCTGATGATCATCAATCTCAATGATGAACTGTATGTTATGTCATTAATTATGCTGCTGCCGCTGCTTGTATCCATGATTTATATGAAGTCTAGTTATATGATAGCCTCTTCTGCTGTTTGTCTACTGTACACGATCATTTTATTCATCAGGGCATCTAATCACGGATACGTCCCCATCACCCAAACTGTCATTATTCTTTTTATTTTTGCTGCTACTGCTTTAGCAGGTTTTGCAGTCATCGGTCGTGGGCGTGATTTGATGCGATCGCTGGAGAACTCCGTAAAGTCAGAACAGGAATTACGCATTCAGAATATAATCATGGATCGGCTATCCAAGATCGATCCTCTGACGGACCTTTATAATCATAAGACGTTTCATGAATACTTAGGATGGCTGATCGATCATCAGCAAAGTAATCCATTTCCCATGCAGCTAGCCGTTATGGACATCGACAACTTCAAAAAAGTAAATGATTCCTATGGGCATTCCGTTGGAGATATCGTATTACAAAAGGTTGCAGCGATCCTCCTCGAGCATGTCGGTCCTGATGATTTCGCGGCTCGCTTTGGCGGGGAAGAATTTGTCGTCATTCTGACTTCTAAAACCCTTGATCATTCTCATGAGATTATGAAGCATATTCTAACGTCCATCTCCGATACCCCCTTTGCGGAAATGAACGATAAAAACGTAACCGTCAGTATCGGTATGCACGATTTTATAGGTACAGATTCCAAAAACTCTACATTTCAGAAAGCAGACGATGCACTTTACGAAGCTAAGAACACCGGGAAGAACAAAATCGTAATCGGCTAAAGACCGAACACAAGCAAAAACGCCTTCGACGTCTCTAATGGACGGTAAGCGTTTATGCGAGAAATATAAGGATAATATATAGCTTGAGACTTATAAATTCTTATATTTGAACAAATAAGCCCACGGATCTTTTCACGGGCTTGTTTGTGTTCATCTGTTTGAATCTGACTGCTAAATCTCATAGCGCCTCTGTGTTTCCAAAAGCTCTTCGACTGCCTGCTTTGGCACAGGTCTGCTAATCAGGTAGCCTTGAACCTTGTCGCAGCCTAATTGCTTGAGCAAATCCATTTGAATAACCTCTTCTACACCCTCTGCTACAACTTTTAATCCCATATTATGCCCCAACTGTATAATGGACTGCACAAAAGACTGGCTGTTAGCTTTTTCTGAGAGTGAATCAATAAATGTTTTATCCATCTTGAGCGTTGAAATCGGCAATTGCTGCAAATAGCTAAGTGATGAGTAACCCGTTCCGAAATCATCCAAGGCGATACTAATGCCCTTAGATTTAAGAAACTGCAGCTTACCCAGAATACTCTCAAATGATTTCATAAAAATAGACTCCGTGATTTCCAGCTCAAGACAGCTTGGATTTAGGCCACTTACTGCCAGACTATCCTGTACCATCTCGATAAAATCGTTCTGGAATAGCTGAATAATCGAAATGTTGACCGATATTTTATAAGGAACACCTGTACGATCTTGAATACCCTTCATAAAGATGCAAGATTCGCGAAGCACCCATTCACCAATATCGATGATCAGTCTGGAATCCTCAGCAACTTTTATAAACGAAAGTGGAGATACAGAACCAAGCGATGGGCTGTTCCAACGAATTAAAGCTTCAAAGCCTGAGATGAATCCGGATTCGATATCCATCTGGGGCTGATAGTTCAGTTCAAATTCATTATTGTTCATTGCACTGCGCAAATGTTTCTCTATATTCATTCGCTCATTAAACGCTGTATGCATCGATTTGTCATAGACTACATAAGTCCCCTTGCCATCCTCTTTAGCACGATACATCGCCACATCCGCATTACTCAAAATTTGCTCGGCCGTCTCCCCATCCTCTGGGTAAAAGGAAATTCCGATGCTTAGCGAGACGTACAGATTACTTTCTCCTATTAAAAAGGACTGCCTGAACGCTCTCATTATACGCTCTGCCAGATTCAATACAGCCTCACGGTCCTCTGTATCCTTAATAAAAATAACAAATTCATCTCCACCCAGCCGTGAGAGCATATCTCCTTCCCGCATCAGTAACTGCAACCTCTCACTTGCCTTCCGGATGAGTACATCCCCGGATTTATGACCTAAGGTATCGTTGATGTATTTGAAATTATCTGAATCTAGAAACAGTAGTGCAAATTTCCCTTCCGGATGCTTTAGATACTTCTCCATGGTCTCCAGCAGACATAAACGGTTAGGTAAATTACTGAGCGCATCCACATAAGCCAGACGATGCATATGTTTCTGATTGTCTAGAAGCATATTATATTGTACTAGAAGCTCCTGTTGAGTAGTCGCGAGCTGCTCATAGGTCGCCCCAAGTTCTTGGTAGCTGTTGCTCAGATTAAGCTCCGCTTGCTTCCGCTCGCTGATATCAATCAAGGAGCCCATAAATAACAGAACTTCATCCTTTGGATTAACGGTAGCCTTACCCCTAACTTCAAACCACACGATTTGATTGTCTTTGGTAATCATGCGGAACTCCGTTTCGAAGATAGGTGTAACACCCTCCAGGTGATCATGTTTAAGCTTACGGGTTGAAGCTAGGTCATCGGGATGAACAATACTAAAAGCTCCCTCTTCAAACGAGTTGATTTCATCCTTCGTGTAACCTATGAGGTCATACCATCGGTCTGATAAATTAAATCGTCTCGCCTCCAAATCAAACTCCCACATATATGCACCAGAACCTTCTGTGGTGAGCCGGAAACGTCGTTCACTGATTTGAAGCCTATTAAATTGTTCCTGTAGATCGACCTCTGTCGCTGAGAGCTCTTCGTATGTAGCTTCCAATTCCTTATAACTTAGCTGTAGCCTCAGCTCATTTTGTTTACGATTATCGATATCCACACCTACAAGTACAAAGATATCGGCTGCTTGCTTATCAAGTCCTTTTAATAAGGCTGTCCGGAATGAGAAATATCGCGCTTCAGATGACTGGTCTGGGAGCTTAATTTCTACGTTGTTAACATATTCATACCGTATTGCCCGCATCAAAAGATCACGGATTGCAGCCGTACTACCTTTTAGACCATCGATTTCCTCAATATTTACTCCCAGCACCTCTTTTTCGCTTAAAGCCGTCATCCGCTCAGCGAACTTGTTAAACCGCACTACCTTTTTATCTGCCTGCACCGCCCAAACTACCATGCCACTATGCTCTATAACATCCTCAAAAAATTGATGCTCTGAATAAACAGCACGCCGTAAACGATTAATATTCATTTTAAGCAGGACTCCACCCAGCATAAGAAGACAGAATAGAAGGATTGCTCCGTAAACCCATCTTTTGTGGATCATGCCTTTATAATAATCAGAATGAACGAAGAAATAGTTCTGGTACAATTCTTCAAAAGCACCCGAATGCTGTAATTCCACCAATCTCTCGTTAACATAAGAAACTAACTCCGGTGTAGACTTATTGATTGCAAAAGCCACATCCCTGGGATAAAGATCATTCATTTCCTTAATAATACTGTCCGTCTTCCCCTGTTCAACGAGCAGATAATCGACCACCTCCTGATTCTCAAATAGAAGGTCAATTTCCCCTTTTTCTAAAGCCTCCAAGGCTTCAGGAATCGTTGCATATTCTACATAATCATTAATTCCCAGTTTCCCGTTCAGTACTGTTTCAGAATACTGCCCGTTTCCTAGACCTATCTTATAACCTCCAAGCTTATTTAAATCGATCTCACCCTTAAGCCCTCGCCTTGCGTAGATTGAAATATAGCTTTTGAAAACAGGTTCCGAAAATAGCAACTCTTGTTTTCGTCCTTCCGTTACTGCCATTAGACCCGCTGTTTCGATATCTCCCTGAACGAGCCGATTATATACATCAGGCCACTTCCCTGTACTGTAGTGGACATCGTAATCCTGCTTCTCAAAGATCATATTACTCAATTCAATATCAAAACCGGTCATGTACCCATCTTTTATATATTTATAAGGTGGATATTCCAGCTCTACTTGATATTCGATCTCCTTTCTTTCGGCGTGAATGGCAGTAGGAGGTAAGAGCATAAATAGAATGCTAATCAGAAGCAACAGTCTGTACTGCTTCATCGCTCATTCCCCCTTTTTACTGAATTTACAGTAATATCCTAAATGTTATTCGACAAAATATGGCAATACCCCTGCTTTTTCTTTCCTCGTCACATAATATACGCAAATCCCATCAATGAACCCTTCCCTTTGTAAATTATATAAAATTACGGATGCTACATTTTTATATTGCTTTTTAGATGGAAAATGTGGATAATAGCAATAATGATACAAGTTGATAATGATTATCATTATTAAATAAGTTATTGATTTCACTTTACTATATTTAAGTTAAAAGGAGACTGATCACCCATGAACGTTACCTCTACCCGAACAACACTACAGGTTGACGATTATCTGGAT
This sequence comes from Paenibacillus sp. Marseille-Q9583, assembly GCF_976954365.1. NCBI lineage: Bacteria > Bacillati > Bacillota > Bacilli > Caryophanales > Paenibacillaceae > Paenibacillus > Paenibacillus sp. Marseille-Q9583. Next base: position 70,986 of record NZ_CDRJTB010000004.1, on the reverse strand, counting down.
CTGCTCAATCTTGCCGTTAAAGTTGGAGATTTAAAATGGCAAAAAGAAATTAAATCCAGATTGCAATACATTCTTTGTCTGCCGACAAGATAATCTTTCTGAATATTCGCCGCATTCCTTTAGGGAATGTGGCTTTTTTTGCTTGTATGATTGGCAGCCATGTAAGAATAGGAGTATCCCCGCGTCACGTGAGGGTTAATGATATAGTATAATTATCAGCATAATATATTGAATACAAAGTCCTTCAGATTGGAGCGTGTCCGCTTGAAAAAGTATTTAGCTTTATTCTTATTGATCAGCGTGTTATGGATACCCGTTGCATACGCCGCCGAAATCCCTGCTGAGCAGGGATTAGTAACCGATAAAGCTGGAATGTTTAGTTCCGCAGAAGCGACGTCCATTTCTGCTGCTGCCACTGGAGATCTCGTTACTATGCATGTACTCACCGTAGATTCCTTAAACGGTACTCCGGCCGATAGATACGCCGAGGATACTTACGCCTCATGGGGGCTGTCCACTCGCGATATTCTCTTGCTGATCTCCACTGGCGATCAGTCCATTGAACTTAATTTTAACAATCCTGGCTTTCAAACCTCGTTAAATGCCTGGTCCCAAAATCAGGGAGGGAAATCAGGAAGTGCTGCCATTACAGCGCTGCTTGATACTTATTTCATCCCTTATGCCAGAAAAGGAGACTTCGCCGGAGGGACAAAGGCTTTAATTAAAGCGGTCCATTCCATCGGGGAGAGTACAGGAAATGCTGGAGGAAGTGCAGGAAGCGGTAGCGCAGTTGGCAGTACGAATAGCGGTTTAGGAAACGGAACCTCCGGTAAACCAGGGAACTCGGTCAGTACAGGAAGCCGCTCCAGTAGCTCCATGTTTACGATTGCCGCCATTCTAATCGGAATCGTACTAATACTACTTGTGCTATTTATTGTGATCACAGGTCTACGTCGACGCAAACAGCTAAACGCACAACAAGAGCAGTTATCCGATTTGCTAGTACGGGCGAATCGAGCATTGGAGTCATTAAAGCCATTTCAAGGGATCGTTCAGGGAAAAACCGAGGTACTGGTAGAAGGCATTTCAAAACGACTCTCTGCAAAGCTCGTTGAAATCTCTTCACTGCAAAGTGATGGGCAAGGTGTACAGCCACCCTTTTATCATTTGACTGCCCTTAAGGCAGCCGTGGAACAATTACAGCTGACAGAGGACTCCTTCCGCGCAGCGCTTGAAGAGGAAGAGATGAACATTGCTGTCATCAGTGAAGCTGATCGCAATGTTAAACAGCGAATTACAGAGCTGAAAGAGGATGCACCAGAGCTTGAAGAGCAGCTACAAGGTGCGATTAAAGAAACTGGCTATGCACTTCAAGAAATTGTTGAAGAGCTCAAGGAGCTTGCCGAGGAGACCTCTAAGGCAGATCAATTGGAGCTTTTTGACCCTATCGCCGCACAAGAAATTACCGAGGATGCACAAGATCGCCAAGAAAAGATTGAACAAGACCTGAAGGATGTCGATCTCTACGATGATAAGCTAAACCAGTTCCCTACGGTATTAGCTGCAGCCCGTGCGAAAATCACAAACATCATCGAGCAGAACTCACTCCACAACATGAAGGTAAAACCATTTGACCGTCTGGAGCAGGCCCGCACAGAATCGCTGACGCTTGAAGCGCCGCTGCGTGTTGGAGATATGGATGAGGTGCGCAAGATTGGCGCCACTCTTGACCTTCTCCTGGATGAGGCTGTTGCTATGACAGAACAACAAGCACTCCTTCGGCAGAACAACCGCAGAGATTTAGAGACATTCCGCACCGAATGGAGCCAATTAAAACAGCGGCGAGACGGACTGCAAAGCCGAATTACTGAAGCACGTATGTATTTTGAAGAACAGCATGTGTCAACTGTGGAGAGCATCCTTACAGAGTGGAGCACACGCCTTCGGGAAGGTGCTAGTGAAGTGGCGCAGATTGAGAATTGGACCAGTGATGAGCGCGGCGAATATGATAAGGCCCACAATGCGCTAGAACAGTTGCTGTCCCTCCTAGATGAAGCTGCAAGGCAGTTCGATGGTGTCTCAGAAAGTCTAAATGCACTTCATGAAAGACTGGATAAGGTCACTCGCCTCTTTTCCGAAGGGCAAAGCCGGGTGGAAACGACCCAACGAATGCTGCATAGCAGAGGGTTATCTTCTAGAATTCACTTCGAGCTATCCTTACTGCCGGAATACAGTGCACTGGATCATCGCCTGGCATCCCGGCCTTATAATCTTGAGGAACTGGAGTCCCTGGGCCGTTCTTATGATTCACAGATCACTTCCTTTGTGAATGAAGCGAACCGACTCGTTCGTCAGAAGGAAGAAGAAGAACGACTAGCTCAATTAGCTATGATGAGAGAACAGCAACGTCGCGCGCAGGCTCGTAAACGAATGTCCTCTGGCCCACCTTCATCAGGTGGATTCGGTGGAGGACGCTCCTCCGGCGGCTCCTCCTGGGGTGGAGGCGGCAGCAGCGGCAGATCCTCCGGCGGATCTTCTTGGGGCGGCGGAGGGAAGTCCGGCCGAAATTCATCAGGCGGATCCAAGTGGTAGACAATCTCCAAACAAAAGACTCTTCCAGCCTGCTTGGGCGGAAGAGTCTTTTATTATGAATTACTGCTTGCATGACGAAGAAATAGCCAAGACAAGCCCTTTATTTTATTGGCAGATAAATCGTAACGACTGTACCTACGCCCTCATCACTTGCTATGGCCACGCGTCCTCTATGTGCAGACACTATTTTTTTAACAATCATAATTCCCAGTCCATTACCGTCACCTCTGGTCGTGTGAAAAGGCTGGCCTAATTTCTCCAGTACTTCCTGGTTCATACCCTCTCCGTTGTCTGTGAAGGTAATCTTCTGGAATCCATTCTCCACATCTAGGGCAACTGTAATGCTTCCGCCAAAGGGCAAGGCTTCCATTGAGTTTCTTAGGATGTTTAGGAAGACCTGCTTGATATGATTGCGATCACACAAGATATTCGCATCAAAATGGAATTGCGTGCTCAATGATATATTATTCATCTCCACTTGAATCGCAAAGATGCTGAGCACTTCCTGCAGAATCGTGCTACATTGTTCTACCCTATAATGCGCGGCCTGCGGTTTACCTAGTATGAGGAACTCACTCACAATGAGGTTCATTCTTTCTACTTCTGACATAATAAGATCATAATGTAACAGTTGCGAATCTTTATTGGCCAGTTGAAGCATTCCTTTGACTGTAGTTAGCGGATTGCGAATCTCATGTGCGATACTCATGGCTAGTTGTCCAGCAACCACTAGCTTCTCTGTATTGCGCAGCACTTCTTCCGTTTTTTTCATCTCTGTGATATTACGAAGACTCCCAATCACACGAGCTAAACATGCATTCGAATCATAAACCGGAAGCACATCCAGCATATAATGTTCAAACAAACCGTTGCTCTCCTGAATCACTTCCAGCCCAGCACATGCCTCTTGCTGAAGAATGACATGCTGAAAATAAGAGCCCACATTTCGAATTTCGAAGACACTGGCACCGATAACAGATTCTTGATGTTCACCATCCAAATGAAGCATGTTTAAGCAGTTCTCATTTATATTGACGATCGTTCCGAGTTCATCCGTTATAATAACACCCAAATAATTGGTATCCAATAGGATTCGATTTAAAAGCTGAAGCTCAGCATTCCCTCTACGCAGCAAAATCTCGCGTTCGATGGAGTCAGCCATGGTACAGAGCAAAGGCAATAAGTGGGGATGCGCCACATCTATATCCGCCATAAATGATATCGTCCCCAAAATTTCTCGTCCATCCTCTTTATAAAAAGGAGCCGTACAGCATACTAAACGATGAAGAATTTGATGATAATGGTCTTGTCCTTTCAACTGAAAAGGCCGCTGGTGTTCGAGACACAACGCAATTGAATTTGTACCCACTTCTTTATTAAGTTGCACACCTTCTTTGATGCCAACCTGCCCAACGAGATCAATAATTGTCGGATCCCCTTTGAACGCCAATAGATAACCTGCATCATCCGATATCGTAACAAGGATCGGATTACCTTTTACTGAAGAAAGAAACTTAGTCACAAAAAAATCAATAACCTCAATCACTTCACTATATACATGGAGTTGTGACCCCAGTTCATCTGCAGCATAACATTTTGGAAAAATAGGAGGCTGCTCAGGGTCTATTCCTTGATCCATGCAATGCTGATTGGAAGCCTTAATGATAGTCTCATCCGTCAGTACCCCTGTTGTCTTTTCCAAAGCCTTACCCCATTCTGTATGAATCTTCAATTTTGTAATACTAATATGTATTCTACTTCTTTCCCCCTAATCCTTTTGAACCCTAAAAAATCAAAATATCCCAATACAAATAAATTTCTTGCAGCACAAAAAAACTCCGCTCTTTTAAAGAGCGAAGTTGCGGATGCACATTATTTCTTCTTAATCCTTCGTGTCGTCAAGAAAAGGTTTGTTCACATAATAATACATAACCCCCATCAGAACTCCACCGCCAATTAGATTTCCGATTGTAACGGGCACAAGATTATGTACCACACCGCCCCACGAAACCGTTCCGGGATGGTCAAGGACTAATGCAATTGCAAAGGTGCACATATTGGCAATACTATGCTCATAACCGGAGATGAAAAAACAGAATACGAATAAGACCATTGCGAACATTTTGGCCCCATCGCCCTTTATATTCATCGGGATGAAAAAAGCCATACAAACGAGCCAGTTACAGAGGATAGCACGAAAAAAAAGCTGACCTGCCGGAGCCTCCATTTTATGCTCAACCACATATAGTAAAAAACCATTTACATCAGAACTGTAAAACAGGCCTGTTAAAAAAATCAACAGTGCAAATGCAGCAGCACCAAGAATGTTACCTATATAACTCATGATCCACATGCGTACAACCTCGGACCATTTCATTTTGCGTCTCAAAGCCGTGTACGTGTAGTAGAAAGTATCTCCGGTAAATAAGTCTCCTCCCCCGTATGAGATTAGGATGATCGCTGCTCCAAAAGTAATCGCAGCCATCGGATACGCAAATGGTGAATGCTCCATATAGAAGTAGTTGCCTGTCTTGAATGCTACAATTACGCCGAACCCGATAAACATACTGGCCAGCATGGCTCTGGCAATATAGCGCAATATACTTTGCCGATAGATCTTTTGTTTCTTAAGTGCTAATTTTTCAACCTGTAGCAGCGCCTCGTTCTCCATGTGACCTCCTTAGGAATTTGGGTTTTCCAGCTAGTTATGGGCTAATCGTGCAATCTTGCGTTATTATACCCAATAACCAGCTGGAAATTACTTGAACCAAATCATGGTAAAAACCCTAAGTGTCCTCATTCATTTTTGCAATCGCTTCTGCTCTTTCACTACTGGCTACGATGATAAGCACGAGTATCAAGCACCCTAAGATCATATGCCTATCCTCACTTCCTCCACATAGTCTTGTGACAACTTATGTGTGAAGATAGAGCTTTATGATTGAGTATTGGCGTTAAAAAAAGCCTGCTGAAAAATTCAACAGGCTTTACATCCTATACTGTGTATTCTCGCAAATTTCAGAAACAATTTAGTTCAAGAAACTGCTCAGTTGACTCTCAGCCTCTCCTTGCTTCAGTGCCTGAGGCTTGTCCGCCTCATTTAGTCCTAAACGATTGCCTAGTTGAGTATTGATTGCCGTCATTTTAGACGTATAATCCTGGCAGCTCTCAATAATACGACGGTTGGACTGTTCTGAAGTGTCTAATGCGCTAAGCAGATCACCGATCGCTTGATTCACAGCTTCCATAGACATAGAAGGCTTAGACAGCAACTCGGTGGTTTTCTCTGTAGTGGTACGCAGCAGACGTGCATTTTCTTTAAATTGATCTTCAATCGTCTTATTCGTCGCTTCTACAGCATTGATGACGTTCTCCTGATCCGCTAAAGACATCGCAATCATTGCCGACACCGTGATCAGATTAGAGGTCTTATCAATAGCATTATTCACGGAATCAATCAGCTTGTCATTATTGTCATTAATAATATCTGTAGCAGCAATCGCTTGATTATACAGCAGAATCATTTCTGTCATCGACTGAATTCGAACCATCACTTTACGCAAACCGCGCTCCAGATAAGCTTTACGGTACTCATTCTCAGGCTTTGCGATCTCTACCTCGAACAACTCTTTCAACTTAGTGCCGAAAGCAATTTTGGTCTGTAGGTTATAGATCTCTTCCATGGAAGTACGTTTCAGCTGACGCATATTCACAATGCTCTCTTCGAGGGTATCTCTACCATCGCGAAGCCCTGTAACAATGGCATCAATGTTCGTGCGGACCGACTGATATTTGTACACATAGTTCTTCATCGGACTCTTGCGTAGCATCTTGCCAAAGAAGCTCACATTCTTACTTTGCTGCAGATTCTCACACTCATTCCGCAGCTTCATAATCATGTTAGGCACTTCAACGCGCTTACCAGACATCAGGTCATTCACCGGGCGATCCAGCAGCTTCAAGGTTTGTCCTGCTTTTTCCTGCGTCTTAACCCCAAGCTTACCGATATCATCCATCAAGGAATCCAGTGTAACAGTATCCGTTTGGGATACCTTCTCAATTAATTGTGCCGCTTCCTCGACTACCTTTTGTTCATCTTCTTTTTTTAATTGGATCAACTGCGTGGACATGGGATTCCCTCCTATAGTTCGGAACTGCTGTACCGCTGATGAATCAGTTCCGCCTTCGTCTGAAGTTCCATCAGGTCTTTATGTTCGATCGTGGACGCAATATCCGATATTTTGGAATCGACATCTCTTAGACCGTTCAGCAGCATTCTCCGATTCTTCGTCTTTGCTTCACCGCCTAGGCGTAAGAACGGGTTGATTACACCATTCAAATCCTTCAGAATCAATCTGCGGACCGTATGATTAATCTCGCCGTTATTCAGCTCCTGCAGCAGTGGAATTACACGTTGAAGCCTCGCGAAGAGCGCCAATGATTTCTCGACAATTTCATTGTCCAGCGTATCCTTCTGCCCTTCTGAGATAATCATATCTTCCAGAATGCTAAGATACTCCACAACCGGAGCGAACTCCGGTCCAATCTTCACCGCGCTCTCAGTTCTACCGTCGTAGCTGTGATTACCTGATGTAGTATCATTTGTCGTGTTGCTTAATTGAGGAGCACTCGCAGCGGGTGCCTTAGCAATAGGTGTCGTCACAGGGCCTGCTGGCAACACCTCCGCTGGGAGATTGGTTTTTGGACTTCTCGTTACCAGAGCACCTATCCCCGCACCCGCTAAAGGCAACAGCAAAGAGATGAATTCGGGAAGAAAAGAACTCGTTAATACAGCAACAACGTAGCCGATACCGGCGTAAAGCAATACTTTCGATTTAAACTGAATTGTTCTCACCTCTTGTGAGCGACTTTATGAACGCTCAATTCACGGCATCCGGAATGACAGATTGGCCGTTTATTTTCATAATCATCGGTTGCTCCAGATGGCTAGCCAATACATCACCTTCAAAATTCATAGGCTGAACCTCGCCACCGAGTGCGCTTTTGACGGCTAAATAAGGAAAGTTAATCCCTGACAGACATGACATATGCAGTCCACCGGACATTCGAGGGTTAATTTCCAACAGCTTTGGAGTATCTCCATTGTATTTCATTTGAATATTGAAATTGAAGGGGATCTTGTAAACTTCTGCAACTCTAGCTGCAATCTCCTCCAGTTCAGGAATATGCTCCATCAATCGCAGACGACCGCCCACTTTTCGACGTGGCACAGCTACTAACAGCTTACCGTTCTCATCTGCCAGACAATCTATACTATACTCGTAACCCTCCAGTAATTCCATCACCATCAAATCAGGGAAAGTCGTTTTACTTGCAAGAATACGATAGGCATCATCAAACGTAATCAATGGAGTTACATACCCAAAAAGCTCTTGAAGAGGATCGCGGGTATTGTCGATAATACGGAAGCCTAACCCGCCTTCTGTTTCAGTAGGCTTAAAGCAAACACGATGTCCCTTGGCAACAAGGTCCTCGTAAGCCTCTTTAAACTGCTCCGCTGTACTAACTACATGATAATCCGGGATACTCATAATGCCCTGCTCACTAACATTCTCGTAAAATTTACCTTTGTCCATAATGGACTCCAGCAAATCAAGATCTCTACAGACCAGAACCTTTGTACCAATCGCATCAAACATTGCCGCATGGAGAGCAATATCAAGCATATGCAACCGTGGAATAAAAACATCGATCTCATTACGCCGACAGAAATCAACGCAAAACTGAACATATTCTATTCCCTTCAGCGCCGGCTCGGTTTCAGCAAAGTCAGCACCTTGTAGAGACATATGGCGGATATCAGGATGTGTTGCAAAGATTTGAACCGGTATTCCATCCTCGTTGTTGCGGAGGAGATTCATATAATGGTAAGCCACGGAAAACCAACGATTGAAATAAATATTTACCTTTTTCATAGTGGCCCCACTCCCAATGCAGTTAGATTATTATAGATCATATTTACATACTGCAAAATCTCATCTCCAGCAAATACACCTGATTCTTTCGTAAATGGATATCTTGATTTTACAAGACCACTCTGTTGCTCTGCAAATATTTCACCATGGCAAGGGGCAATAGCATAGTCGGCACTCTCAAGCAGACTCTTATCTAGCAGTGAGTCCCCGGAGGCCACCATAGGTTCAGAGCGAACGGTGCGCCGCAAATGAAGTATAGCATCGCTTTTGTTCACGGCAGCCGGCACAGCGTACAGCTTGCGGCCTTGTAAAGAAACTCTCCAGCCGAGATTATAGAGCCGATCTGATAGATTAGTGATTTCATCTAAAGGCAACTGATCCCGATAAACCATGAAGGAATAGAATAGATCATCACAATAATTCTCACTAATGATCCAATCCTCACGTACTACCGCCTTGATATATGATCTAACCTCTTCAGCCCCAGCAGAGTGACGAGCTACCAATCTACCGATTGATTCTCTCCATTCCTTATCGACAACTCCACCGATTAGGATATTCCCCCCATTGCTCGTAACCGCATAGTCAGGTATGACCGTTTCTTGAAACAGATTAATACGCTTATATTGTTGTATCGTACGCGTAGTAACCGGGATGAAAATAATCCGTGTGTTCAGATCCATCAGCTGATTTAATGCTTGCTGCGAAATGTAGGATCTCGTCTTTCCCTCGATAACTTCCGCCGGAATTAGACCTGGGGTATTCTCCGGCACACCTATTGCACCTAAAGAATAGATCAAAGTACGATCTAGATCACTAGCATATATCATTCTGTCTCCCCCTTCAGCGGTTTAATTATTCCGCAGCAGGAGTACGTCATCCCAGGAAAGATCTCAACAGGAACGCCCCGGTCCTTCGCTAAGAGAAGAATATGCTTTAGATTCGGATTATCCATAGTATCGACAAGAATTTTCCAAGGTACTCTGCGCAGTAATACGCGGGTTGTTTCGCCGACTCCCGGCTTTATCAGATTAATGTTATCTATACCGAAAGTCTCCTGAATACTCTGAATATCACGAAGACCCTGCCAAGTAATTTCTGGCGGATGCTCCAGCATCTGTTCAGCAATATTCTTTGCTTCTGCTACCACGGAAGGAAAATACGGGCAAATCGTATCAATAAATACATTGGACTCGTCCGCATCCAGCCACTCCTTATAAAACTTTGAACCATGAAATTCCTCAGGACCAATGAGATCAGCGTGTAACACCGTTCGGCTCATCAGCCCTGAAACGGTGGAGTTTAAGCAGGCGCTAGGAATGAGATAGTCTTCTCTAGTCCCAAACATGCCGGCGCAGTTTCCCGGGTCAGCCAATACGGCAAGATCATCATTTAAGCGAATACCATACTTCTCATAGAGGGTGTTGCAAGAATCAATCAGCACCCCACGGATTGCCCCTTTTCCTGTCCACCCATCCACAAACTGCAAATCAGCATCAAGTCCATGCTTCTGCAGAATGTAGAGTATCGCATTCTCATCTATACCTTTTCCTCGAATAATAGAAATACTATAATGCGGCAAGTCTACCTTGTATCTCTCAGCTATATAACGCTTAATCAGTATACCAATGGGTGTTCCTGCTCTAGCTAAAGAGACAAGCACCGTACTTAGTCCTCTTCTTAAGACAATCATCTCAGAAACAATGGCAACAGCTAAAGCAACCTTCTTAGCTGATTGCTGCAACGTCTCATGAAACAAGTCGATATACTGCTCGGTAGGCTGATATTCAACGGGCAACATCTCAGAATAATGGACACCCGATTGAATAGCTTCCTCCCTTTCCTCTGTCGCCAGCTCCAGCGAAACGTCACTAAGATCCTTGAGCAGAAACGTAACATCTGACGGTGGATAGCTACCTAGCGGAACCGGTTCTGCTATTTTTTTGTCCATGACTTTATGATTACTTGTTCCCTTCATACTGGAGGCCTCCACTTCTTCCTTCAGGAGTCAGTACAATAAGATGAACTTTATGGCGGGCAAGTGTCTTCAGTATATCAAGCATGGGTTTCATTCGTTCATGCGGTACATCACGCTCAATCAGCACGAATATTTCATCATACTGATCAGAATCCACATTATAAATAAAGTTTGTAATTTGCGGATCGCTAGCAGAAGGATATGCGGCAGCACTATGCACTCCGTAATCTGGTCGACGTTCAGGGTGGATTGGACTGCGAGTAGAGGACTGATATGAAATGCCTTCCCCCATCTCAGCTGCTATCCGCATAGGAAGGTACATAAATTCCCCTACACCCATCACTAGAGTCTTAGAATCTCCCCCTCGTAGTTCTCTTAGCTGAGCGGATATCCGGGTTACTCCTACATCAATTTCATCATTATTCAGCGACTCCAGTCCGAAACGTCCACTGTATTTCACATATGGAGTTGAGTTGGTGTCACCATATGAATCTATGGATGTTGCCTGCAGACGTTCTAAACCGTCCACCACATAAGTGGTCACTACTTCGGATTCCACTGAAGACGATAACAAATCTTTGTCATTCCTAGCATTTAGCAAAGGCGTGCCTTTTACTTCAATACTTCCTTGAAGCAAACACAAGGACTTAATCCGAATCCCCAGTTCCTGTTCTAATTCGCTATAGGTATGAAGATTATTACCGCTCCTCCAATCCAAAATAGAAACGACTACGTATTCCTCCCGAGGGAATTTGGACTGAATATCACGGATCGTATTAATTGCTGTATTCCCTGTTGTAATCTCATCATCCACCAAAATAATCGGCTCAGTCCCTGATAATAGCTTAGTATTCAAGGCGTAACATAGATGGTCAACCGCATGTGAATGCTCTTCTTCAAAGCTAACAATGGACTCCAAATCGATGATATGTTCACGGGTAGTATGAATATATGATGCTGCATCGGCAAACATGTTGTACACACTGTGACCCAGCGCAGTTGCAGTCTCAGCAAAACCAATAAAGACAACAGGCCTAGGAAGAACTAATCGTGCGGCTAATAAATGCTCATAGGCTTCCTTGGCAGACTCAGGGTGCATCAGTCCATGTACAGCTTTATCTAATAAATCTTCCATCCTATCATTATCCGCAGAATTACCGTTCATCTCCTGATATAACAGCAGCGCTAATGCAGCACCACTTAGCAGAGAGGTATACGGATTAACAGGGATATGTTTGCCAAGTACCTTGCTGACGAACAAAAAGGAGCGTTTCTTATTAATCCGGGCTGCCATGGAGAATAAAGTATCCACAGGCAAATGAAAGGGATTAGATGTTTCGGTAACCGTAACCTGCAGGTTCTCGACTATGTTATACGTGTGTAAATTCGTTTTCGGGTAATAATCCGACAAAATGCTGTTGTTCATGTAACACCCCGTATATTTGTGATCGTAGTAAAATCCGTTTTGCCCAGTTCAAATGCGGCTTAATCTCGTTCATCTTATTAGAATATTGACTCTTGAAGACTCCTAGGCTACCATCGTTACTCTCTACGATACTGCAGGCGTCAACATATTCCTCGTGCATTACCGTGTACATGGCCTGAACAGGTCTGAGGTGTGAGGGATGTATAATCGTCTTGCCCAAGATCCCATTTTCTTTATCTAAAATCACTTCACGAATAAGCCCATCCATGCTGCTAGAAATGTAACTATTTCGCATGTCGCGGCCGTTTTTACCATAGGTGTCCTCAAATGGAGTCTGCCGTAGCTGTGGTCTGAGCACCCGATGCCCTTTGTTCGCAAAATATTCCCAGACTGGTCCAGAAATTACATATCCTTCTTCCACTCTACCAAAAATATTAATAATATCCGATATGCAGTCTCTAATAGGGGTAAGATCATAAATACTAATATCAGGACTACGGCGCAGTCCGAATAAACTTGAGAAGTCTGTTGCTCCAATTCTAACGTTCAACACATATTCGCGGTAGTTGCCTAGCAAATTACGAATAGATAAAAGACTATCTACCCGGCTCTCCCGGTAAATAATAGGCGCACTTTCCAGAATTGGCATACCATAAAGCACTGGATCTGAGTAACTACGAGTTCTATTGTAATCGGCTATCGCCTCGAAATATTGGATTCCGTTGTCGACCGAAAACTTAGGAAAGACAAACCCCGTTAGCATCGTAACCAAAGATCCTAACCGGAAAATCAGCTGCTGTAGCTGCTCCGGGTTACGAACTCGAATGAAGAGAAGTGGAAGACTATCACTCCCGCTTGGCTCGTTCTCCTCATATGCGGAGAGAAAAATAAGATGCTGAATGAGAGACTCCTCTGCATGGTCAACCTCGTTATCTCCGATCGCATCCTCCAAATCAATAATAACGGTTACAAGCCCTGCACTTTTAAGCTTCAAAATGTCTTCGGGAACACTAGCACGAGTTGCTGGCATATAAAGGGCAGCTCCAACAGCATGAGCCAGCAAATCCTTGCTCGTAGTATTATGGTTAAATGAAATCGGCGGATTATAAAATAAGCCTATTTCTTGATCTTTCGTCAGGTAATCGAAGTATCTCAAGATGGTTCCCCCTTATAGTTTTGCGAAGCCAAGCAAAACAAGCGTAGGCCTCTCCTATAGAGAGTGGCAGAACCAGCTATACCCTATCTGGTTCTCTCATATATAAGTGAAGGCCTACGCTATAAACATATACGATTACCTGAAAGCAGCAGTGTTCAACTAGCTTTGATATCAAGCATTTCTATGGGCTTCTTTTTTCTTACGCAGTACGCTGTAAAGGATCGTACCACCGAATACAAGAATAATGATTGAAAAGAATAATACATGTGGCATTTCGTACCCAAAGGCGCCCGCGAGCATTTTACCAGCAATAATGGCAATAAGCGCAAAAGCGGCACGCTCGAGTTCCGGAATTTTATCAATAAGCTTCAAGAATAATTGCGCTACTCCCCGCATCATCAGAACGCCTATGATTCCGCCCATAAAGAGCACCCAAACCTGGTTACTAACACCAAATGCAGCAATAACACTATCAATACTAAAAGCAATATCCATTAATTCAACAAGGAGAACCGTCTTCCAAAAAGAAAACCCCTTATTCTCGATCTTCTCATCGCCACCGCCCTTAAATAACCCGCCATAAGCGATATAAAAGAGATAGGCTGCACCAAGAACCTTAACCAACATGAATTTAATAAGAAATGTCCCTAGACCGATAGCCAAAAATCTGAATACATAAGCTCCTATAATACCGTAAAAGAGCGCCTTCTTCTGTTGTTCTTTAGGTAAATGCTTAACCATGACGGCGAGAACAAGCGCATTATCTGCAGAGAGCAGTCCCTCTAGCAGAACTAAGCTACCAATAATGCCCCAGCTAACTGGGTCTGAGAGCGTACCTACCACATCGCTCCATGAGAAAAAATGACCGTAGTTCTCACTAATATTCCTAAAAAAATCAGCGAACCAATCCATTACACTTGCGCCTCCGAAAAAATCGTCTATTTACTGCCAGCAACCCAGCGCAGTCCCCACCCATATGCCTCATCAATCTCCCGATGACCACTGTAATATTGGACCAGCCGTTCAACACTGAATGTCTCGTTATTCACATTCCGAAATAACGCGATTGCACACATCCCTTTGCGGTTGTTATGCTCGTCCAAATTGACAATAATATCGGGGCCACCACTCTGGGTAATCGTGACAACACCATCAGCTTCTGACCAATTGGTAACACCTTTATAAATAAAAGAAAAAATTAGAATCCGTTCAATATCAGCAATTTTACTGCCATTAATCCGCAGATTCTCACCGGTTGTTACAGAGCCTGTCCGGTCATCTCCATCAAGCATGACATAAGGAGGTTGATTCAACGAGCCAAAAGCATTGCCCAGCGCTTGAACTACTCCCTTACTGCCATTCTTCAATTCATAAAGACAAGCAAGATCTAAGTCCACACCATTTTTACGATTAAAAAGCCCTCCACCCTGTTTCTGATTCCAGTTGAGGTTAATTAGCAATTCGCCCAAACCACCAGTTGATTTCTTCAGGTTGATCGAATCACCTTTTTTCTTCAGTTCGATCTTCTTCAGGTTGAGATTAACCGGAGGGGGTGTTACAGGTGAAGGCGCAGCTGCAGGAGGAGGTGGAATCTGAATCTTAGGCTCCGTTACCGGCACTGATTGACGTTTAAGCTCTGGCTGCGGCGGAGCAGCAGGCTTAGGCACTGGTGTCGGTGCCGGTTCATCGTTCGCTTCTATCCCAAAGTTCCTACACAGTTCCTGTAGACCACCAGCAAAGCCAGCAGCAATGGCGCTGAATTTCCATTCACCGTTATATCTATATAATTCTCCTACCACAATAGCCGTTTCCACGGAGAAATGATTTTCAAGATCACATCGGAGAAACTCCGCACCTGTTACTTGATTCAGAATCCGAAAATAGGCCTGATTTACCTGCCTAAAGCTTTGACCCCGCTTCTCGCCATCATAAATGGTAAGTGTAAACGCGAGTTTCATCACATCAGAAGGAACTTTGTTTAGTTCCACGTCAAATTGCTTGAGGCTGTTTGATGTAGGCATTTCCTTATATCTGATATAAGGTGTAGACGGATTATTATAAAATATCAAATCCTCATCTTTGCTTACTCTACCTTGCGCTCCAAGCAGAAAAGCAGAAGTATCAATCTCAAGTGAAGATGGCGATTGCCAGCCAATCTCTACGATAAGAGAACCAAGTCCTGGATTCCCTTTAGTTAAATCAACCTTTTGTCCTTTGACAACTGTAATACTCATTCTTACACCACCTTTATAAATGGAGCAATCATAACGCCTACGGCGTCCTTATAAGGACGGCAAGCGTTTAAGCGAGAAATATAAGACATCATGTATCGTGTGAAACTTATATTTTTAAATAACCCCACAAAGTGGAGTTTATACTTCGAGACCCATTCCATTTCCTTTGTGAGGCAATCCATAAAGAATTAAAAAAAGGGCAGGATCGGTGATGACCCCGCCCGGAAGATGCTATTGCGCGTCCAGCCCATAATTTTTACACAATGCGCTAAGACCGCCGCCAAAACCACTACCGATTGCCTGGAATTTCCAATCCGTACCATTGCGGTAGAATTCGCAGAATACAACTGCCGTCTCTGTTGAGAAATCTTCACCCAGGTCGAAACGAAGTACTTCGCGATCTGTGGAAGCATCAACAACACGTACGAAAGCATTGGAGACTTGTCCAAAGTTCTGTGCACGAGTTTCGTAATCATAAATCGTTACGGTGATACCAATACGCTGAATATGGGTAGGGACTTTGCTGAAATCAACGATAATTTGCTCATCATCTCCGTCGCCTTCTCCTGTACGGTTATCTCCCGTGTAGACTACAGAGCCTGCGCCACCATTTGGGTTGTTATAGAATACAAAATCATCTGCACCTTTAGCTTTGCCGTCTTCATGAAGCAGAAACGCTGAAGCATCGAGGTCAAAATCTTGACCTCCGCTATACTTATTAGTGTCCCAGCCCAATCCAACTACTACCTTTGTCAGACCTGGATTAGTCTTGGTAAGATCAATCCGCTGTCCTTTGGAAAGACTGATCGTCACTGACATAACCTTCTTTCATGAGTAGATTCAGTTCACTGTGTAATCACAAGATCAATACTACAAGATTTATACTGCAGGATTTATTGTAAGCCGTAATCGCGAGTCAAACCGCTCAAGCCGTCTTTGTAGCCACTACCGATTGCATTGAACTTCCACTCTGCACCGTGACGGTATAGCTCACCGACAACAACGCCAGTTTCAATAGAGAAGTCTTCACCCAAATCGAAACGAATTAGTTCTTCATTGTTCAAATCATTTACGATACGTACGTAAGAACGAGAAACTTGTCCGAAGTTTTGGCTTCTAGCTTCAGCTTCATAAATAGTAATAGTGAATGCTATCTTTTCTACATCCGCTGGGATACTCAGAAGGTCCACTTGAACCTGCTCATCATCGCCATCGCCGTCTCCCGTACGGTTATCACCTGTATGAACAACAGAACCGTTCTCGTTTTGTTTATTATTGAAGTAAATAAAGTTCGTTTCTTTTTCAACTTTGCTGTTCGCATTAGTCAAGAATACGGAAACGTCCAAATCGAAATCTTTACCGCCGTCATATTTATTAGTGTCCCAACCAAGACCTACTGTGATTTTGGACAGGCCTGGATTTGTTTTTGTTAAATCGATCTTTTGACCTTTAGATAGATTAATTGCCATGATAACATTCCTCTTTTCTTTTATTTGGATTATACGTAGCGTTCTGCCAGTTGATTGATATGTGCCGCGTGACTACCCTCACCAATTGCGGCGAACTTCCACTCTCCACCTTGACGGTAAAGTTCCCCACAAATAAGCGCCGTATAGCCATTGTAATTATCAGATAGGTTGAAACGGATTAGCTCATTGTTGCCTACAGCGTTTATCACACGGATATAAGCTGACTTAATCAATCCGAAATCCTGTTTACGGTTCGTGGCATCATAAATATTCACAACTACCAGAACCTTGTGTACATCGGAAGGAATGGCATTCAGGTTAACCATGATTTGCTCATCGTCTCCGTCACCATCACCCGTGAGATTGTCTCCGGAGTGAATGACAGAGTTACAAGGACTTTGCTTGTTATGGAAGCACACCAGGTTACCCTTCTTAACTAGCTTACCATTCTCGTTCAGCATCAGTGCTGAAGCGTCACAGTCCACGTTGGCCTGTTTCTTCACACCGAAGAATCCTCGAGCTGGCTCAGCCGGATCCCAACCTAAACCTACAATTACGTTAGATAAGCCTGCATTACCTTTTGTGAGATCAATCTTCTGACCTTTTACCAGATTAATTCCAGCCAACTTTACGTACCTCCATTCTCTAAAAAGAATCACCATCTATTAGTCTAGCTTTTGGATGTTATATGAGTGATACGCTAAAGAACTAAATACGTTTCATCCGAACTCATGTATATGGTATTACATCGTTTATAAACTGAATTCACCAGGGTTTAATCCCAAGACACCGCAAATATGCCGCACAACCGCTTTTTCATTGTCATCAAAATCACCATCAGCTGATCCAATAGCTGAGCATACACCCACAATTACGCGTCCCACATCCGGTTTGCCAGTAAACTTACCGATGGCTTTCAGTGCTTCCTGTTTACCGATTTCTGGCGAGAATTCAAAGTTACTTACATAAAAATTGAACTGGGTAATGACGTCTCTCATGTCAAACACCTTTAGCTCATTGCTCATATTCATATAGCCGGCCATTTTATTCTTTTCAGCTTCTTCTATCTTACCGTCGGCAGCAGCAACTAAGGCGCAGCCCGCAACTACCGCATTCATGAAATCTTTATTTTTGAATTTCTTCACTTGATCTGTTAGTCCGTTTTTGGTGGTGTTCAACCAGCTTTTAAATGTGCTCATCGTATTCTCCTTCTATCACCGCAAGATTATGATAACAAAAGATATCCCAGAGCCTCCTCTCCACGTATCCGACAGAATTTTCATAGTAGATCCCTGAATCACGGTTTACTCTTCTAATATACCTGATAAAATATCAATATTCTACTTTTCCAGACTTTTACAGCACTTTTGATAGAAAAGATTGTGTCCGATCTTGCACAGGATTTCCGAACAATTGCTCCTCTGTTCAAAGAATCCCCTTATTTCTCGTTGAAACACCAAAAAAAGCATTGCCAGAGATTCTATCCTCTCTAGCAATGCCTTTAGCACATTTAACTGTGAAGTCTTTTAAAGAATGATGTCCCCATCATAAGAACCAATCATTTTGTACAGTTCCGGCCGGCGATCACGGAAGACGCCCCACTCAATCCGTCCGACTTCCAAAGCATCCAGATCAAATTCGCTCACTATTACAGCTTGCTCGTCCCGGCCTGCTTCAACAATTTTATTGCCTTGCGGTCCCGCAATGAACGAAGAGCCGTAGAAATTAATGCTAGAATCTTCATCAATTTCTTCACCGATACGGTTGGAGGCAACGACTGGAATAAGGTTAGCCGCTGCATGCCCAAGCATACAAGTCTGCCAATGATCCTTAGAGTCGATCGATCCATCCTGCGGTTCTGATCCGATAGCGGTTGGATAGAACAGAATTTCCGCTCCCATCAGGCTCATCACTCTAGCCGCTTCCGGGTACCACTGATCCCAGCAAATCCCTACACCAATCTTGGCATAGCGGGTGTTCCATACTTTAAAGCCAGTATCTCCCGGATTGAAGTAGAATTTCTCTTCATACCCTGGGCCATCTGGAATATGGCTCTTGCGGTATTTGCCCAGTATCGTTCCATCGGCGTCGATTACAGCTAGTGAATTGTAACGTGCGTAGTTCTTTTTCTCATAAAAACTGATTGGCAGCACCACTTGCAGTTCCTTGGCTATTGCTGTGAAATGATTAATCGCTTTGTTATGCTCAAGCTCTGTTGCATATGCGTAATAATCAGCTTTCTCTTTCTGGCAGAAATACGGAGTCTCGAACAGCTCCTGCAGCAAAATAATTTGCGCTCCCTGTGCCGCCGCTTCTCTGACCAATGTTTCGGCTTTGCTGATATTCTCATCAATATTGCTGGAACAGCTCATTTGCGTCGCAGCTACTTTTACATTTCTCAAGAATCTGTCCTCCTTATATATAAATGTCCCTTTGGACGTTTAGTTTCCTTCAATTATTGCAGAGCAGGCATTTGTTGCGTAGTGCAGTGAACGTTCCCGCCCTCGGTGATGACCGCCATACCGTTAACTGTACGAATCTTACGTTCCGGGAACAAACCAGCCAGTACTTCCTCGGCAAGTTTATCTGTTTCCACCGCCGTACCGCCAAACACAGGCAATATAATTCCACCATTTACGAAATAGAAGTTCAAATAACTGAGCGTCAGACGGCTGCCGTCATGATCCACCCGTGGTGGTTGCTGAATCTTGATGATCTCCAGCTTACGCCCTTTGGCATCTATGGCATTCTCCAAAATACGAAGATTCTCCTGTGTAATCTCAAAATTCTCGTCCTGCGGATCCTCACAGACCTGAATGATGACTTTACCTGGAGCAGCGAAGCAAGCGATATTATCCACATGACCATCGGTTTCATCACCACTTAGACCACGCTTAAGCCAGATAATAGTTTCTGTACCTGTATAATTGCGCACGTACTCTTCAATATTCTCGCGCTTCAAATTCGGGTTGCGGTTCGTATTGAGCAGACATTCTTCAGTAGTAATCAAGGTGCCTTCTCCATCCGTATGGATCGAGCCGCCTTCCATCACAAGCGGCGCATCAAAGCGTGTCACTTGTGAGTGTTCGAGAATCTGTGGAGCTACCTCATCATCCAGATCCCAAGGTGAATATTTACCGCCCCAGGCATTAAACTTCCAGTTCACGCCTGCTAGAACGCCGTCTCTATTAACAACAAAGGTAGGCCCGTTATCACGCAGCCAAGCATCGCTATGCATTATAGGCAGCAGCGTTACATTCGGTCCGCTGACCAGACGTTCTACCTTTTCCACGTCCTCCGGGTTAACGATGACCGTAATCGGTTCAAACTCGGCAATAGCTGTAATAATGTCAGCATAACCTTGGCATACCGACTCGTGATTGTCCGGGAAACACATAGATTCCTGCACCGGCCAGGAGATAAAAGTACGTTCATGCTTGCCCCATTCCGGTGGCATTGTATAGTTCAAATCTTTAGGATTCATGTGTTAACTACCTTTACTATTATATTTGGAGCCAGCCCTGCCCTAAAACTCCTACCTCATCATACAATAATATGTTCTAGTGCTCAATTCCCTAGAGCACTAATAATGTTGGAAGAAATTCGGGTCACATGTGATCTGACTGAGCTTATAGTGTAATCCTTTTTACCACATCGCCTTCAAAATCCTTAACGATGAATTCTCCACCCTCAAGGATACCATAGGAATTCGGATTATTCTCTTTAGGCAGCGATATCGAACCGGGATTCAGCACGTATACGCCCTCTTTTACATCCGCAACCGGAAGATGGGTATGCCCCTGAATAAAGATATCCTTCTCAGATAGTGCCGGTAAATTCTCAATACTAAAGCCATGACCGTGTGTAACATAGATTCGTCTGCCTTCATGCAGGAGCATCACATAATCGCCCATCATCGGGAACTGCAGCAGCATCTGGTCTACCTCAGCATCGCAGTTACCACGCACTGCCGTTATAGGCTTCTTTTTGTTATATTCATTCAGTTTATTAGCAACTCCCTGCGGGTCATAACCCTTCGGCAGTGGATTTCTGGGACCGTGATATAAAAAGTCTCCTACGATTACAAGACTGTCTGGCTGTTCTTCCTCTACCTTTTCCAAAGCCCGTTCTAACCAGAATAAAGAACCGTGAATATCGGAAATAAACATTAGCTTCATCATGTATTCTCCTTTTCGACTTAAATAGATCTTGTGCTTAGGTTTCAATTTTAACCTTGAATAGGCAGACAACGCAAAAGCGGACGTTCCTCCAAAAGGAACGCCCTGCCCTATATGCCTCTATTCTTACGGCAAATTCGATGATCCCATCAAGAATCGGTCCACTTCGCGGGCTGTCTGACGCCCCTCATCAATGGCCCAAACTACAAGGCTTTGTCCGCGGCGCATATCACCTGCTGTGAATACCGCCTCTACATTGGTCGCTTGTGCTCCGAACTCCGCCTTGGCATTTCCGCGCTCATCACGTGCCACCCCAAGCTCACCTAGTACAATCTCTTCGGGCCCTGTGAATCCTAATGCGAGTAGTACCAGCTGTGCCTTTAGAACTTCTTCACTGCCTGGTACTTCAACCGGAACTATCCGTCCCTGTTCATTGCGAGCCCACTCAATGCGTACGGTATGCAGCTCCTGCACATGTCCACCATCGTCACCAACAAAACGTTTCGTCGAAACGAGATAACGACGTGGATCTTCCTTATACAGTGAAGCCGCTTCTTTTTGGCCATAGTCCACCTTAAGAACCTTTGGCCATTCTGGCCACGGATTGCTAGGCTGACGGGTCAGTGGAGCCTGTGGCATAATCTCAAGCTGGATCACACTACGACAGCCGTGGCGGATCGACGTAGCTACACAGTCTGTGCCAGTATCCCCGCCACCGATTACAACTACATCCTTATCTGCCGCAGACAAGTATTCACCATCAGCAAGCTCTGAATCCAGTAAGCTCTTAGTATTCAGTGTCAGAAACTCCATCGCCTGATGAATGCCCCGCAGCTCACGACCCTCTATAGGAAGCTCTCGCGCCTGCGTAGATCCGCCACACAAGACAACAGCATCGTGCTCCTCCTTGAGTTGGGACGCCGAGATATCTCTCCCAATCTCTGTACGAGTTACGAATGTAATGCCTTCAGCCGCTAGCAGGTCTACTCGGCGCTGAACCGTCTTCTTATCCAGCTTCATGTTCGGAATACCATACATCAACAAACCACCAATCCGATCTGCCCGTTCATACACGGTCACCGTATGCCCCGCCTTGTTAAGCTGAGCTGCACAGGCAAGACCTGCTGGACCCGAGCCCACTACAGCTACCTTTTTACCTGTGCGAGTAAGCGGTGGCTCAGGAACAATCCAACCTTCTTCAAAACCTCTATCTACAATCGACTTTTCAATCGACTTTATCGTTACGGGCTTGCCGTTCATCCCTACTGTACAAGAACCTTCACAAGGTGCCGGACACACACGTCCAGTAAATTCAGGGAAGTTATTGGTCTTATGCAGACGTTTCAGTGCAACCTCCCAGTTTCCACGATAAACCATATCATTCCATTCAGGAATCAAGTTGTGCAGAGGGCAGCCGGAAGCCATACCAGACAACAGACGTCCTACATGACAAAATGGCGTACCACAGTCCATACAACGTGCGCCTTGCTCGCGCAGATTCTCTTCATCCATAGGAATCGTGAATTCATCCCAATTCTTAATCCGCTCCAGCGCCTCACACTCCGAAGGCGACTGCCGTTCAAATTCCAAAAAACCGGTTGCTTTCCCCATCTCTCTCATCCTCTCTAAATATCCCCACAGATATATACTTCCTAAACCGTTAAAAAAGAAAAGTACGCGCTATGTTTGTCTGCTGCCAAGCCTATGCCACTCTAAAGCGACAAAGTAAATGCCTTCATATTAACATCCAATATCATCATCGAAAATGAGTAATGTCACCTTTTTATGTAAAATGAAACAATCAAATTAAGAAAATGGAAAAATAAAAAAAGCACACAGTGTACTGTACCTAATTAAAGTACGTTACTCCGCATGCTTTTCAATAATGATCTTGTAAAAGAATAATTATTTCGCCGTCAGGACTACTGTCCCAATCCCATTTACAGTTAGCTTATTTCCAGTCAGCTCCTGCGTAAGATCAGCCCCGAAGATGCTCTTCCATGCTCCAAGCTGCGGCAGAACCACAGTGATCTGTTCAGCATTCGCATTAAAAAAAACATAAATATGCTTCGCTGCATCTCCTCCAGCATGGCCACGTAGCGTGTAAGCTACTGCACTTGCCGGTGCTTTTTCAAAAACCAAATGGTTCCGAATGTCAGCTGCTGTTCGCATACGGAAGGCCGGGTGAGCTTTACGCAGTTCGATTAACTGTTTCATATACGCCACATCTTCCTGATGCGCGGCGCACAATTCCCAGTCCATACGATTGATCTCGACCGAAGATTTATAGCTGTTCTCCACCCCGTCCTTCGTACGCATAAACTCCTGCCCTGCATGGATAAAAGGAATCCCCTGACTCATGAACACTATCGCAGAAGCTAGTCTGTGCATGGAACGGCGCTGAGTAACCGTCTCACCCTCGGTGGACAATACGATTTTATCCCATAAGGTATGATTATCATGACACTCCACATAATTAACGTTTTGCTGAGGCTCCTCAGCAAATTGCTTAATTCCTGGACTGAAGTCGATTCCTCCCGCAATCCCCGCCTTGATCGCAGGCTCCAGACCCATCATTCCACTGATGAAGCCCGGCTGATCGTACAAAAAGATATTTCCTTTTATAGCATCCCTGAAATCATCATTAAAATGTCCGATTCCTGGCATAAGGGAGGCATTCTTCTGATGAGCGAGCCGTTCCATCGGTAGCTCAGTCCCCATCATCCAGCCTTCACCGATCGTCATGATAGACGGATCTATTCCATCCAGACGCCGCCGGGTTTCCCGCATCGTATCAACATCCATCAAGCCCATCAAATCAAAGCGGAAGCCGTCGATATGGTATTCTTTAGCCCAATAGACCACGGACTCCACAATGAAGCGGGACATCATCAAGCGTTCTGTAGCCACGTCATTCCCACAGCCCGAGCCATTCGACAGGCTTCCGTCTTGTTTATAACGCAAATAATAGCCAGGAACCAGTTTAGTGAAATTCACGCGATATCCGTCGTACACATGGTTGTAAACAACATCCATAATGACGCGGAGTCCACGATCATGAAGCGCTTGAATCATTGTTTTTAGTTCTTGAATACGTAGTCCCGGCACATAAGGATCCGTAGCATAGGAGCCTTCAGGAGCATTGTAGTTCTTCGGATCATAACCCCAGTTGAAATGAGGCTCATCCAGCTTCGTCTCATCTACACTCTCTGTAGAATAATCATAAATAGGCAATAGCTGCACGTGGGTTACACCGAGATCTGCGATATGATCGAGTCCGGTGAGAATACCCTCTGGTCCGCGGGTACCTTCTTCCGCCAAGGCGAGATATTGACCCTTATGAGCCATACCGCTTGCTGGATGAATGGATAAGTCACGCAAATGAAGCTCATAAATAATAGCGTCTACAGGATCCTCAAACGACGGCTTATCTTCCGTCCACCGCTCAGGGTCCGTCTTGCGCAAATCTAGAATAGCACCTCTGTCCCCATTCACGCCGACAGCACGCGCGTAAGGATCAGCTGCTTCATTCCACTGTTCACCTAGACGCACTCGGTAGGTATAGAACTTGCCATCTAAATCACCGTCAACCGTAGCTCTCCACGTTCCCCGAATATCGCGAATCATACCATATTTAGACCCCGCAGCTCCCTGCCATGAATCATAAATTACTAGCTCTGCCTCCTGAGCCGTAGGGGCCCACAAGCAAAATGATGAACAGGCCGATGAATATGTAAGTCCGAGATCATCCCCGTCATAACTAAACAACTGATCAAACTCCTGAGCGAATACGGAAATCCCTCTAGTAGTCGCAGGGTCACCATAATAAATCGGTTCCTTCATTTCCTTTTGTACGGACAAAGCACCTATCCCCTTTTCCAGTTATTAACTGGATTATAGTATGATCCTCGAATTTGTGCAAACGTTTGGACTCAAAATAACCAGATCATTTTTCCAGGGTAATTTCATAGCTAAATCACGATTAACTAGGCGTTTCTATGATATTCATTCCCACCATCGTAATGATGTCTTTATTTGCATAATATGGGATGCGGCGTTCTTTACAAAGAGCAATCCTTCCATCCTTATACCTCACACCATTATCCTGAACGATGAGGATTGGACGATCCCCGTTATCAGGTACTTCATATCCTATTCCTAATACCCAATGGTAATCGTAAGCAAAATTCCCTCTCCACCGAAAATTAAACCATTTATCAAATTTAACAGCTACTGGCCGACCTGCATCAATCTCCACTTTATACACATCGAAATCGTTAAAAGTAGAGACAGAAAGCTTATGTCCCCCTTTTGGCGAGATTGAAGAGTGGATATAAGCTGTGATCCCCTTTACAAAACTACGTGTACTCATCCCCAAAGGGGTACCTCCGTGATGACTGTATATGTAATTAATATGAGCTGCTTTAGAGTGAAAATGACCTTTGCCACGAATAAAGTCCATTCCTAGCTGGGTATTCCAATACTCGGTTAAAGCTGCCAGCGTAGCTGGTCCACATGCAGAAGACGGGGATGAAACCCCAGCCTCCCACTGTGTGTATGGATCTACCGATAGTTTGTTACTGAGACTGGAGTTTCTATGCCTCATCAGGATGGTTCTCCCTTTGAAGAGTTCGGCCTAGAAGCTGAAAGGGCAGGGCCTTCCGGAAGTAAAATCACATTTTCACCAACATCCATAGATCCCTCTGAATTAAATCTTGATTCCATTTCCTGTGCGGGCTTCTGCTCTGCCTGAGCAATATCTCCCTCATCGCCCTTATATTTACTTTCAGGATTAATCTGTAGCGTGAAATAGAAATTAGAGCCGTTTCCTTCGCTACTCTCCACCGCAATGGCTCCGCCCATCAACTCGACAAGCTTCTTGCAAATGGCTAGTCCTAAACCCGTCCCAGCATACTTACGATTAAACGAGGAGTGCAGCTGGTAGAATGATTGAAACAACTGATGCTGCTTTTCTAAAGGAATACCTATCCCCGTGTCTCTGACATTAAACTTCAAAGTCGATTTCTTTGAAACCACGGACAATTTCTGCTCCACATAAATACAGACATTACCTCGGTCAGTAAATTTAATCGCATTGCTGACCAGATTAACCAATACCTGACGTAATCGTCCTGCATCTCCCATAATGAACGTAGGAACTTCTGGTGCCATGCTGTAAGACAGCTCAAGATTTTTTTCCAAAGCCTTAGCCATAAATAGATCCGTTACACTGTCCAGTACCTCTCGAAGATGTACGGGCTCATGTACGATCATCATTTTTCCGGCCTCAATTTTACTGTAATCTAGAATTTCATTCAGAATATATAGAAGAGAGCTACTGCTCTCCTTAATAATATTTGTGTACTCACGTTGTTCTTCATCTAGTTCTGTCTCTGCAAGCAGATCAGTCATCCCCACAATGCCGTTCATCGGCGTGCGTATTTCATGACTCATAATGGCTAGAAACTCTGATTTAGCCTGGTCCGCTTTTTCTGCAGATTCCTTCGCCCGAATGATCTCCTTCTCATCTGTAATATCCCTGAACACGACTACAACACCCTTAGGTTCACCTTTATCAAAAAGAGGGGTTACTTGGTACTCCGCAAGAAAGCTTGTACCATCTTTACGCCATAAGACTGCATCCTTGCTCTGATAAGATCCTCCTGACCTAATGGCTTTGATAAGTGGCGACTCCTCTGGCCGGTAATGGATCCCATCAAGCGCTGTCTGCTGAATATGATCCAGATAGGAATGGCCCATGATCTCATCATGTTCATAGCCGAGCATATGCAAACCTGCAGGGTTGATGAAGGTCACCTTCTCCTCCATATCGAGTCCAAAAATACCCTCCGAAACCGCATTTAATATAAGGGTGTACTCATTGCTCAGCTTCTCAATTTGTTCTGTATATCTTATACGTTCCGTAATGTCACGGGAAATACCATATACACCAACCACTTGATCGTCTACAATGATCGGAATATTAGTAGTATTAATCTCTACAAAATGTCCGTCCTTATGAATAAGCGTCAGATCATAGCTTTGGGGATATCCCTTAGCGGCTAAGTTAAAATGATACAGCGTCTTCTCCATATCCTTCTCATGCACAACGGGACCAAAGTACATTCCAATCAGTTCTTCCAGCGGATACCCGGTCAGCTTCTCCAGATTCGCGTTGGCTGTTAAATAATCCCCTTGTAAATTCATTGAGTACACAGCAGAGGGATTATATTCAAATAAGGATTTATAGCGCTGTTCATTCTCTTGAAGCTTAAATTCGAACTGTTTGCGCTCTTCAACTGCATGACGCGAGATTAAATCCAGCGAATTCTCGGACATCAATCTATAATTACGTTCACTTTGATAAATCTGTTCCTCTAGATCTCGTTGATCTTCCATTTGTTGGTCTGTAATCTTACGGTCCGTAATATCTTCGGCGTACACAATAATACACGAAGGGGCTTGTCCTGCTGTTCCAAATCCTGAGAATGTCAAGGAAAGCCATACCGGGTGATCCCCTTTGTGAAAGTATTCTTCCTTCTTCCAGCTTCCTGTTGGGGAATTCCGAAGCTCGTCCATCACCAATCTATAGGAGAGCTCTTTCGAAGACGACTGTCTATCTTTCATTTCTGCAAAAATAGCCCCAGCAAGAAACTCAGCTTCCGTAGAGCCAAGTAAATTGCAAAAAGCCGGATTGACCTTCAGCCAGTTGCCCTTACCATCGTTTAAAGACAATACGGCTATTCCCTCTGGGGACCTCATAAGTGCATGTTCCAACATTGTGCTATATTCTACCGCGTTATCCATCTACGCCAGACCTCCTTTGTTGCGAACGTTGCATCCCTTATTCCATCCTAAGTTCAGTATACGATAAGAGAAGTGAGTATAGAAATGCCCTGCGCATCATTTTGAATTGGGAATATTTTAATTTAAAATATTGACTGGATGGCCTGGGGAAAACTATTATTTAACATAAGCATAAACGCCTTCAGCGTCCTCGTTAGGACGATAAGCGTTTAAGCGAGAAATATAATAATATCGTTCGTGACCTATTACGCTGGAAGCACCCGTAATAAAGGCTTTTGCCTTTGCTACGGGTGCTTTTTTTGTTGCCATTAGATTACGACAATAGGAGGAGAATAAATGAAAATATTTAAGTCAGTGCCCTTACTACTGCTTACGATCCTGCTACTGCTAAGCACATCATCAGGAGCTATTGCTGCATCTACAACAGAATTAACCCCCTCTGTTAAAGCGTCTTTTGATCTGACGGCCGCAACGGCAGATGGTCCTACCAGGGTTAAGCTGACTTCTCTGTACAATGATTTATCCACCTTAAAGCTGCAGTATGATCAGCGCGAGGAGCAAATCCGAATCCTTCACTTCAATAATGAGCAATCGCTAGTTATGGTTCGTCAACAAATTAAAGGGATTGATCTTGAAACAGTGACCCGATTGGAAGCCTCCGTTAAGAGTAGCAAGCAGCGCTATCAGCCCTTATTTGACCAGTATAGTGCACTTAACAAGCGAATTAGCATCGCCAAGTCACTTAAGGACAAGACCTTGAATACCGTACTGCGTGCCCAAGGTGATGCTATGAAGATCTTGGTTCAGCTGGCACGGCAAGAGATAAGCGACAAACAAAATCAGCTGAGCGCCGCGAAAAAGACACGTACCCAAAAGATAGCCGAAGCTCGTAAAATCTTATCTGGCATTGAAAGTCCTCAAATCACGATCAAATCTAACAAGAGCGTAATCACCTCGTTAAACAAACGTGCCTCAGCAGATTGGACTGACTTTAAAGCAGCAATTCGCAAACAGAATCTTACACTAACCACCCAGTCCCTATCTTCACTGGTCTCTAGTTATCGTCAGATCGCAACCCATAAGCAAAAAATAATTGAGCTCGAACAAAAGGTTTCCCTTGTTATTGCGAATACGAAGAAGCAAATCAGTTAGCGGACTTCTTCTTACTTGCTCTGCGGTAAGCCATCACTTTGCGGTACATGCTTTTATTAGGAAGATGTTTGAAAATATATGGATCTGGACTCGTATTCACTTCAATAATCCAAGGCGTCATGTGGTTATCTAATCCTACATCAACACCAATCTGTTTAAAGCCAGGATATTTCTTATGGTAGAAACGTCCAGTGTCCTCACCTAGCTTTCGCAATATCTTAAGCATCTGAGTTTGCTGAGCATCGTTCAAATAAGGCGACAGCAGCTTCTCCATAGACATTAGCGTACCACCGTTATGATAATTGGTAACAATCTTGCCTTTCTCAGCTACTCGGCCAATCAATCCGGTAGTTTCCCATTTGCCACGCGGACTGAGCTGGACCATCACACGGATATCAAAACGATGCTTTCCATGCTTTAGCAAAACAATCCCTCTCTGAATCAAGTAACTGCGTCCGCGTGTCGCTTTCTTAAGGGATGAATAAAAGGTGTCATAGGCTCCAAAGGTCTTAATCTTTGTTCCACTTTGGTATTTGTATTCTGTTCCATGAGAATCCTTACTCTGTTCAACCTTCATTACACCATTACCATAGGTGCCATGTTCCGGCTTAACGTAAATCATCCCATATTTCAAGAGCATCGTTCTTAAGTTTGCTTTACTAAACTTCACTGTTTCTGGAATCAGCGGTGAAATCTCGGAACTTTGCATGAGCACCTTGGTTTTAATCCATTTGCTGGTCAACGCAGACTTTAACTTCGTTCCCAATTGCCCTCTCCCCTGTCACTAAATAATGATCACAGCCTTGCTTAACCTTAGTATTTTATGCTCCGACTATATGAATGGAATGGGTTGAACGCCCTCTCCGCTCTCAGATGTATCTCCAGATACTCAAGCTGCATATGGTGGGAAGAGGATAACCATTAGCGGATCAGAGGAGGCATGAACCATGCATATTTGTATTATTGCGCCGGAACGTCTCCCGGTTCCGGGAGACGGGTCAGTAGAAATCTGCATTTGGGCCATTGCCAGAAGGCTGGCTGAGAAACATAGGGTTACCATTGTGAGCCGCAGAGCGCCGGGACTGCCCGATGCCTCCATATTGGAGCAGGTAAGAATCATTCGTTTACCCGCAAGTACTCCCGTTCATTATCGTACTTCGGTGTTAGACTACATTCAGAATGAGCCATTTGATATCGTTCAGATCGATAATCGTCCCCATCTTATGTCTGCTGTTAAGAAACGGCTCCCTCAACTTCCGGTATTTCTATTTCTGCATTCTCTTACATTCACACCGGACTCAGTTAAGACTGCGAGAGCCTTGGCTAGAGCAGATCTGATTATTGCGAATAGCCACTCTCTACAGCGAAGACTGACTCGTCGCTTCCCTCAATTGAACAATGAAATTCGTATCGTCCTGCTCGGAGCAGATCTTGATCGATTCACTCCTGTTGCAATACAGGAAAAGTACCATCTTCGCAAACTTTACAGACTCCCGAGGATCTTTACCGTATTGTTCGTCGGTCGAGTCATCCCCCGCAAAGGGGTGCCCGTATTGATACGTGCTATGTACCATTTAAATAAGCACCTTCCCTCTCATCTTGTAATTGCAGGCAAAGGGAAATCATCCTATTTGCGACAGCTGAAGCTACTTGCACAGCGACTAGGCGTTTCCGTCTCCTTCCTTGGAAATGTAGCTCATGAGGATATCCATACCCTTTATCAAGCAGCCGACTGCTTCGTATGTCCTTCTCAGAGTCATGAATCCTTTGGACTTGTTAATGTAGAAGCCATGGCCTCGGGACTACCGGTCATCGCTTCTAGCAATGGTGGTATCCGTGAGATTATCGACTCCGGCCATAACGGATATCTGGTGGAACGATATCGCGAAGCCTTGCCCTTTGCTAGAGATTTGCTGCGACTAGGCCGGAATCCTGAGGTAGCAGCAACCATTGGGAAACAAGGACGAGCGGATGCGCTTGAAGCCTTCAATTGGCAACGTACAGCAACTGATTTGGAGCGGCTTTATCAAGCTGCCTTAATACAGCGATAGACCCTACAAACATAAAAAAGTAGTCCGCCTCCATTCACTGGAGACGGACTACTTTGATTTAAATAAATTGAACAACCGTAAGTACAAGCCCTACAACAAAACCGCATAAGGCACCGTTCACACGAATCCACTGAAGATCCTTACCTACTTTATCCTCCAGCATATTCACTAGACTAGCATCGTCCATGCTATCCAGATTCTCCTTCACCAAAAGACCGATTCGGAAGTGGTTAGCCTCTACAAATGCAATCAATGAAGCGCGAATCCGCTCCTCCCAGCTACCGATCCACTCTTGTTCCTTACTAATACGGCGCATAAGAAGGGTGTATAGTGCAAATAGTTTTCGTCCGCCAGCTGCCCGGTCCTCTTCTAATAGGGAGAGTGCCTTACTACGTACGTTCTCCAATTGAGTATGCAGAAAAGCAGTTACCGCTTCTCCCTCAAGCTCTTGTAGTGCCCATTCTTTCACAGAAGTCATTCTAGCCTCATCATTAACAATCTGGAACAACGCCACCCGAATTTCCCGGATGACCTCTTCACGATATGGGCTATCCTCTTCACGAAAATCGCGAATACCGGACTGCAGCATGCCTTGCAGCATTTCACCAAGCATATCCGCATCCATGAATCCAACGAAAGCCTGAAAAGCCATTCCTTTCAGTCCACCGAGCTTTACTTCAGCCAGTTTCTCACTAGCGATCTTACCCAGCATAGCTTTCGTTTCAGGGCGACCGCTCCAGTTAGATACCCCTTCCAGCGCATAATCCAGAGCTGCTACATCTTTTCCATCGTTCATTAATTTAGTGACAATCTTATCAGCCGCAACTCCAAGCTCCGCTTCACGAATATAGTCAGAGGCTGCCTTTTGAAGAAAAGGTACAGCTTTCTCTACCGGAAGACGTGACACGAATTCGCTAAGTTGCTCTAGGATCTGGGCTCTCGCCTTCTTCTTGCTAAAGAGCTTCGTCAGCAGCTTGGAACTCATAGACATAATGCCAAACTTGCGCAGCTTGTTCTCAATACTCTCTTTGTTCAGCAGCTCAGTCTCCATAGCGGTAATTAGCGACTGAATAATCTTATCCCGATTCTTGAGTAGCAGTGAGGTATGTGGAATACGCAGTCCGAGCGGATGGCGGAATAATGCGGTTACCGCGAACCAGTCGGCAATCCCCCCAACCAGCCCGGCCTCAAAGCCGCCTCTTAGTAGAATCACGGCAAGATTTTCAGGTAGAAATAGTGTAATCAGAAACCCACATGCCATAAAAGCTAGTGACATGGTGGCCAAGTTTTTGGATCTCACGATTAGTCCCCCTTACATACACAGCTGCCGATGTCCTTACGCAGGAAAAATACCGACGGATCACGTCCCACGAACATGAACTGACGATAGACTCGGCTAGTCGATTAGTTTAACAACTATTGTACCACGACTGAACTATTTTCTAAAAATATACGATTAGAATAGAAATGAAAAGGTGTTTTTGGTTTTCAGAATATTAATGATAAGATACAAGTAACGTTCTCACTGGCCCGCGAAGGGGACAACTATGACTGGATAAGGAGATCATACACTATGCTGATTGCTTTAGATATGGATGGAACATTGCTGAACGAAGAAGGACAAATTAGCCCAAAGAACCGCGAGGCGATTATAAAGGCTCAGAATTTAGGTCATATCGTAATTATTGCTACGGGACGCTCTTTTATGGATGCGGAACGACAGCTGCGTCTGGCAGATCTGGAATGCCCGGTAGTCAGTCTGAATGGCGCAGTGGTTACATTGTCTGACCACACGCTGGCAGCAAGTAAACCGCTGAAGAAGGAAGACATCATTCCTGCATTACGCTGGATGAACGAAATTCCGGATTTGTATTACGAGGTATACACAGAGGACAACGTATATGTGGAACTCAATAAACGGGTAAGATTAGAGAAACTATCTGCACTAAGTGAAGAAGAAGTACCTGAGGAAGTCAGCTGGCTGCTAAAAGCAATGATCGATCAGCAGTTTCAACAAGCGGCTGTAACTTACGTCGAAAGTATGGAAGAGATCTGGAGTAAAGAAGAAAACGTCATTTATAAAACATTAGCCTTTTCTCTAGACCGGGAACTGCTCAAAGAAGCCTCCACCCGCTTCGCCGCGATCCCTGGCCTTATTATTACAGCCTCCCATGTCAATAATATCGAAATTAACCATGAGGACGCCAACAAAGGCTCCGGTGTAGCTATGCTCGCCGCCCACTATGGCATCCCGCTAACAGATGTAGCCGTAATGGGTGACAGCTATAATGATCAACCGATGTTCGAGGTGGCAGGCTACCGGATTGCCATGGCTAACGCAGCACCGGTTCTAAAGGAAATGGCTGAATTTGTTACAGTCAGTAATGCCGAAGATGGAGTGGCGGCAGGACTTGAGCATCTTATGGCTAAATTCTGAACCAACATGCCTGGCTTAAATCATAAACAGCTAAAGAACCTCTGACAGCATCCTGAGGATGGGTCAGAGGTTTTTTTAAGATTGTCTTAACTAATTATAGCTACAGCTTTATACAAGGATGATTGTCCAAGCTCAATGGCTTAGCAAACCCAACGTCTTTTAATAACTCGGTATTCCGCTTATTGTGCATAACACGTGATTCGGATAGCCCTGACTGAATCTCCTTGAGCATTTGACGATTCTCATCATATAAGGTAACTGCCAGTGTATGATCATCTTGTCTTACAACCAGCTCCATATTGGGCCTAACTTCAAGCGATACCGTTTCGAAAGGAGACCTATCGATGATTACTTCCAGTCCCACATTCTTGAATGTATAGGTGTAAGTGATTTCAAGTCCACGGTTATACGTG
Organism: Paenibacillus sp. Marseille-Q9583; assembly: GCF_976954365.1. Taxonomy (NCBI): domain Bacteria; kingdom Bacillati; phylum Bacillota; class Bacilli; order Caryophanales; family Paenibacillaceae; genus Paenibacillus; species Paenibacillus sp. Marseille-Q9583. The sequence continues at coordinate 37,157 of NZ_CDRJTB010000004.1, read as the reverse complement.
GCTTCGATCTGTCCCTCTCCTATGTTCACATTATAGGCCAAGGATTCAAGCTCTTGCGGAATTCTTGGAGCAATTGTCAGTGTATTGTTAATCAGGTCTGGACGGATACCTAAGAAATATTGGTACCACACACGCAGATGCTCAGCATTGGACCAAGCTTGCAGGTATGCACCCGTCAACTTCGCCCAGCTCTCACCTTCCTCAGGATAAGCATCCATATTCTCACAAAGTCCACCAACAACACCTAAATTCAAGGCCTGCCAGTTCATATTCTTGAATAGCTGATAGGCCGTTTCTTCCTGCCCCACTTCAATCATACGCTGCATCGCAATACCATTAAGCCAAATCCAAACCGCACCGTTATGGTAAGCCTCGTCTTTCGGATAATGAGATGTTAAATGAAACGGACGAAACAATGAATGATGTCTATCTAGCGAAGCAACACCCCATGGATAGACCAACTCTTCCCACGCGGTACGAATCGCTCTGGCCTTAAAATCGTTATCATCAAACATTTCAAAAGCAAATAACTGATTTGGGCGCAGGGAGAATTCCGGCTTGTCTTCTGCATCCAGTCTGTCTGCTAAATAAGGATGCGCTTGATCAATGAAATCGACCTCAAAATGGCGCTTCAAGGTTTCAGCAATGCCCTTCCATTTATCAGCATTCACCTTGTCATTCATATAATCAGCAAAGTAAACACCAGCAAGCAATTGGTTATACCAGAGTGCTTGAATATCATTAGCACGGGTATCCCGAGGAGAATATGACTCCAAATTGCCATCCCGGGCATCCATCCAAGTTTCATTATCTGCGTGCTTCAAGTACCCTTTATCATCTACCCAATATTTTATGGAACCTTCAATACTATATTGTACATTGTGATACAGCTCTTTAATGATCGCTGTATCTCCTGAATACTTAACGTAATCCTGCAACTGGATAATGAATCGCGGCGTACCATCCGTTGTATGGTAATCTACTTTTCCAGGAGACAAGATATTTGGAATTCTACCAAAGTATTTAGAATCTTCGTCCGTATTCTGAAACTCTGCGAATGATAGCAAGATATTTCTAGCCGTTTCGAATTGCCCTGTAACGAGCACAGCGCCTGGAAGAGCTATGAATTGATCCCGTCCCCAATATTCGTTAAACCATGGCAGTCCTGCATAGATACCATCACCCTGCTGTCTAGTAACCAACTGATCCATTGTGATGTTCAACCAATTCATGGCTAAAGTAAACGTATCATCACTGCTGGTTAGATGGGCATTATGGTGTAAGAAATCTTCCATCCGCTTAACACGTTCATCTTTCAAAGTACTAATATCTTGTCTAGCTTTAAGGATTAAGCTTGCTGCTTCTTCGGATGTCTTACCTGCAGCGATATAATAACCCCCAGCGTTTGCATCGGCAATTAGAACTTCATTATCCATATGCAAAGGTACAAGGTTGATAGCACTAACTGCAATCACCCAATCTCCCTCGATAGCGCTAAAGAACGCGATATGATCCTGTTGGTTTATATAGCTAACATTCTCTCCCCTTAAAACGATGCCTATGTCTTCCTTAGCATTAGCGAGACTAATTTCTAATAGATTATGATAATCCAACAACCACAGCTCTTCTGTCAGATCGGCGTGCTTACGCACCATTTTATAAGGATAGGCCCAAACTTCAGATTGTCGATTGTCTAGCTTCTGTTCACCTGCGAATAAGGTGTATCCACCGAAAATTCTATTCTTAGCAATATTAAGTCCCTCAAAAAATGCATGTTCCACATGATCCGTATGATGGGATTGCGTAAAATAAAATGCTGCCTCTTTATTCGTAAATGAAATACTCCGATTGGCTTCTTGAGAGACAAATGTCTTCATGTCATCCAGAATTGATGTATGAACTTGATCACTATTCATTGTAAGCCTCCTCCTTTAAAATAGTAGACCGCTATGAAACCTCATAGCGGCTGTCTACAATATTTACTCTTTAACCGAACCAACGACAATCCCTGATACGAAATACTTTTGCATAAACGGATAAATCAACAACAATGGCAGCGTCGAAACTACGATTTTAGCAGCGTTCAAAGTCTTATTCGAAACTTTTGCTAATTCCAATAATTTTTCAGGATCTGTAATGTTCTGAACCTCAACGCTAAGCTGTTGGATATAGGTTTGCAATGGATAATTCGCCGTTTTATTAATATACACCAGGGCACCAAAGTAATCATTCCAATGGCCCACAATAGTAAAGAGCGTAACGGTGGCAAGCGTAGGTAATACTATCGGAAGATAAATTGTCCCTAATATTCTCCACTGTGAAGCTCCATCTATATTCGCTGCTTCCTCTAGAGATTTCGGTACAGCGCGGAAAGCATTCATCAGCAAGATAACATTCCCTATCGGTACTGCACCCGGCAAGATCAATGACCAGATGGAGTCTAAAAGATTAAGCTCTTTGACTACCATAAAGGTTGGAATCAATCCGCCTGAGAATAACATCGCGAAGATAACGAGATTCATATAAATCTTCTGACCCGTGAATACTCGTGAACTTTTAGACAATGGATAGGCTGTAAGAATCATCAGTACCATATTCACAAGCAGACCTAACACTACCCGTTCTACAGAGATCATGAATGAACGCCAAAACTGGCTGTCAGACAATAATTTTTCATAGGAGCTAAACGTCGGATTAACCGGGAATATACTTACTAGATTTGCGGAAGCCGCCGCATTATCACTGAAAGAGATGGCTACTAAATTGACTAACGGTATGAGACAGGACAAGGCGAACGCTAGAACAAATACCCAGATAATAACATCTGCAATACGACCCTTGATGTTAGATGCGTAAATGGGAGAACCCCCCTTTCTTTAGAAAATACGATAATCCGTAAGTTTTTGGGCCAATTTATTCGCAGAAAGAATCAGTACGATACCAACGACCGACCGTAATAGGCCAACTGCTGTACCTAAGCTGTATTGTCTTTCTACCAGACCCACCCGGTAAACGTAGGTATCAATAATATCCGAAGATTCATACACCAAAGGATTATACAGATTGAAGATCTGATCAAAACCAGCATTCAATACATTCGGCAAGTTCAAGGTTGTAACCAGCAAAATAGTTGGCATTAAGCCTGGCAAAGTGATATGCCACAGTTTCTTAAACCGGTTGGCTCCATCAATGGAGCCCGCCTCATAAAGTCCGGGATCAATGGATGTCAGGGAAGCTAGGTAGATGATTGAACCGTACCCAAAACCCTTCCAGACATCTGTTAATACTAACATCGGTCTAAACCAGGTATTGCTGGCCATAAACAAGACCGGGTCAATCCCAAACCAACTTAACATGGCATTAACAGGACCTTCATAAGAGAAGATATTCATGACTACAGTAGCTAAGATCGCCCATGACAAGAAGTTCGGCAGATAAACGACCGTCTGTATGAATCGCTTAGCAAACTTTACCCGAATTTCATTTAATAACAGGGCAAACACGATGGATGTAAAAGTACCCACGATAATTTTCCATAACGCGATAACGATCGTATTACTGAAAATCTGTTTGCTGTCAGGAATTTGGAGCATAAATTTGAAATTATCAAGACCTACCCAGGATGAACCACTCATCCCCTTAGCCGGAACATAATTTTGAAAAGCCATTATAATACCGAACATTGGAATAAACGAAAAGATAATTAGGAAAATCATGCCTGGCGCCATCATGAGATGGAATGCTGTCTGATCTTTTTTATTTTTCATTTACGGATCATCTCTTTCAACATCATTTGGTTGCTATCGCTTCGTTAACTTCCTTAGTAATGACTTCGCCGCCAGTTTTATTCCAGCTATCTACAAACTTATCAAACGCGTCAGGTGTTTGCTCACCTGTAATGATCTTCAAGTACATTTCAAGTTCCATTTTAGTAAGTGTCGGCCATTTCAACGTCATGGATGATGTACTTCCAAAGAATAATGGATTCACTTCTTTAATATTAGAGGCTTTCACCAAACTAGCTGTCGTAATACTGGAAGTATATCCAGCCCATGCATTGGAGTCTGGTGTTTCTCCATTCTTCTTACTATCAAGAAATTTCTTATAGGAGTTATACGCGGTTAAATCCTCATTGCTAGTTAATTTACTTGTATCGCCTGTTTCTAATGCTTCTTTCATGATGTCAACGTTACGATAGAAAGCGTCATAATAATCGATATTAATGGCGAGCGGAGATCCGCCAACATTCATGCTCTTATAATCTTCAAATTCTTTCAAAGCTTTTGCATCTTTTTCTTGGTAACGCTGATAGTCATATTGAACACTCACAAGCTTGGCTGCAAGTTCAGGATGCTCAAAGCCTTTGCGAACAACCAAATAACTGCTGGAAGGATTTCCAGTGAACATTGTAAGCGAGCCATCCTCTGATTGTGGGGCAACATAAGATACCCATTCCGCTGCTGGATTCAGCTTAAGTGTGTCAGCCACAGTCCAGCTTCCCCACCAGTTATCCATGAACGACCCACTTTTTCCGCTTGTAAGTAGCGCCTTGCGATCATCACCAGTACGTACTGCAAACTGACGATCAATCAAGTTATTCTTGTACATTTCAGACAGCTTGGTCAGTGCTGGCTTCATCTCTGGTTGAACAGATCCATATACAGCCTTTCCACTTCCATCATCAATCCACTGTTTTGGATACGCACCATATAGTGAAAAGATATTATTAAATGAGAATTGTCCACCAGAGACACCGGCAACGTTCTCATTATCGACAACAAGACCTAGTGTCTTACCCGCTCCGTTACCACCTGGATCTTTTTCTACAAATTGCTTAATAATGTTCTCGACATCAGCCATTGATTTCGGCTCAGCAAGTCCCAATTTGTCCATCCAGTCTTTGCGAAGCCAGAGGATACCAGGACCATGTGAGATTTCAGTAGTTGGTATGGCCATCAGCTTGCCATCGAACTTAGCGCTATCCAGAACACGACCACCGTAGGAATCATAAATTTCCTTAATTCGATCGCTGGCAGTATTTTCGTAAACCTCGGTCAGATCTGCAATCAGATCGTTCTCATAAAGCTGTTGCAATGTCGCGTAGTCAGGAACCACCATTAGATCAGGGATTTCACCGCTTACAATTGCCATCGAAACTTTCTGACTATAGTCTGTACCATCATTGGACTCAAACGAGGTCGTATTTTGAATGTTCAGCTTATTCTTGAAATATCTTGTCCACACATTGTTTGTGGCATTATCTTTCTCATAAGGCGTTCCTGCAAGTGCTGAATAGCTCGTTGCCACTTGTCCAACAGAATAAGTCACTGTTTCAGGATAGGCGCCAAATGGAGTCGTCTGTGCTTCTTTCCATGCAGGATCACTCGCATCTGTCTTTGGGGTAGATGCTGAAGAATTATTAGAACTTGAACAACCTACCATAGCAACAGCTAATAGTGATGCTAATACTATGGAGCTTGATTTTCTCAATTTATGTTTCATTATAAGAGCCTCCCTTTTTCTATAAAAAAACTCGTATTAGAAAACGATTTCAAAGCGCCGGCCAGCTTCAAAAAAAATTATATTGTTACTTCCTTAAGTTTATAGATTATTGCTATCCATCGTAAACGCAAAAAAATTATGTTTTACACAAATAAATACTCATCATTAACGATAATATCGAGGAATAATTGCTACGGTCGAAGATGTTATACTACAATATCAATGTCACTACATGTCGAAAGGTGGTAAATAATGTTATCCATATTGGTGGTAGATGATCATAAGGAGGAGCGAGAGGGGATTGCTTTCCTCATTAAGGAGCTTGGCTTCCCCCTCCAATTGCATGTTGCAGAAAACGGTCGTAAAGCACTTGAATATGTAAGCGCACACTCTGTCGATATTCTATTTACCGATGTGCGGATGCCTATAATGGATGGATTACAGCTAACAAAGGAAGCATTAAGGTTGCACCCCAAATTAAAGGTGATTTTATTCAGTGGATTCGCTGAATTTGAGTATGCCAAAACAGCCCTTTCCCTGGGCGTATCCGAGTATCTTTTGAAACCGGTTAACATTGAAGCATTCCAAACTACTTTAGAAAAAGTTATTCAGGAATTAAAGAACCAGCAACAAAAAGAAGAAGCGTCACAAAGAAAGCTAAGCTATGTGAGAAAACATCTACTCTTCTCTCTAGTCAATGGCATCGGAAGCCCGCCTCCTCTTCAAGAGCTGTCTATTGAATTACCCAGCCATTACAATAAAATGCTTTTGTTAGAATTCGATAAGCCATTTTTTGAATCTGTGGATTCGGAGTTCGAAGAGTTTGTTCTTGGTTTAGTAGACACATCTGCTGATTACTTAAATCTAAACGGATGTCAGAGTCTACTACTGTTTCCCGAGCAAGAGTCCCCTTCTTCCCGGTTTGATAATCATTCAGCGATGCACCTGCATCATTGTATCCTTGATAAATATAAAGTGAATTGTTATCTCGCTATGAAAGAGGAACTAACCTCAATACTAGATTTAGGTTCACTTCTGACTTCATTAGAGGAATTGATGGAATATCGTTTTTTTCTCCCAGATACCTTTGTGTTTAATACACAAAATGACTTACATTTCTCTGAGGCCTTGTATCCAGACCTTACAGATAGCCATCTACTAGATCAGATTCGAAATAATCTGAAGGATCAAGATATTTTTAGCTTACGAGCAAATACTGAGATTTTATATCAAAAATACGTACATCAAGTACAGTATTCACATTTATATGTAAAGTATATGTTTTCCACAATCTATCAAGAGATCATGACACAAGCTGCACCTATATCAGAAATGGAGCTGCAGACTGCCGTCGAGATCATATATGGATCTGAAGATCTGCGGGATATCAAAGATATTATATTTGAAGGTATCGCTCGGATTGATCAGAACTCTACTAACCATGAGCCTACTCAGAACCGTGATGTCGATGCCGTCAAACAATATATTGAACAATATTATGCAGATGATCTCAGTCTGGAAATGCTTGCTGCTAAAGTGTATTTGTCTCCACATTATCTTAGCTCCATATTCAAGAAGCAGACAGGCTGTGGGCTTAATAAATATATTAAGAATGTCCGCATGCAAAACGCAAAAGAGTTGTTAATAAATACACATCAAAAAATATCAAATATTTGCACCGCAGTGGGCTATCGCAATATTTCATACTTCTGCCAAAATTTCAGAGATTTCTATGGGTACACACCAGAAAAATATAGACAGTATAATCAGAAGTCCTCTGCATATCGGGAGGAGCATTATGCAACTTTGGCAGACACTTAAGCAAAATATTCGCGACTTGAAGTTTCAAACCAAGATCATGCTTTCATTTATGTTAATCAGTATGATTCCTATGATTGTATTGGGCAGCTTCTGCTATCAAGAAGCCAAATCATCCCTCATTAAGCAATCCAAATCTGATTTGAAAGCAGCCTTAAATCAAGGGGCTTTAGCTTTAAATAGTCATCTGGATGTCTACAATAAACTCATGAATTTCTTGAGTTTTAATCAGGAAATTATTAATTCAGCTAATCATACCTACACAAGTATGTATGAAATGTATGATCAGTTAACCCATGTGATTGACCAAAATTTCAATACCGCACGGTATCTAAATACAGGTGTAGAACAAATCACTCTGTATACAGGGACCAATCTTTTGGCACATGGCAACACCGTCAGAGCCCTAAATGATATTAAACAGAAACATTGGTACCCGGCTTTGATGAAGTCAGTCGATGTCCTGTGGTTTACGGATAAAAAGGAGATTTTTGCTGTTCGACGCATTATTAATACAAAACAGAAAGATCCAAAAGAAAATGTGCTGTATGCACGTGTGAATTACGATTCGTTATTCACACCTTTTGACTCCCTACTCTCTCAAGGTTCAGAGATTCTCGTCAAAGATGCTGATGGAAAGTCGATCTATGCCTCGTCTGGTATAGAAGGATATATTCCTTCCAATAGCACAGACAACTTAGATACGCTGCAATGGAAAAATACAAAGTACACTGTATTGCAATCTGAAGTTCCTATATCAGGATGGACAGTGATGTTATGCAAGCCTACGAAGGTGATTACGAATTCTGCTTGGAAAATCCTCTCGACAGTTGGGCTTGTTATTGTTGCCTGTATTGCTGCCGTTGCTATAACCGCCAATCTATTTTCTCGAAAGTTCAATTCACAAATTAAGCGTCTGCGCAATAATATGCGCACCGTAGAAGAGGGATCCCTGGAAGTCACCGTCACCAGCACATCCAAAGATGAAGTTGGGGATCTAATTAGAGGCTTTGGCAATATGGTTGACAAAACAAAAGTGTTAATCGATAAAGTCTACATTGAGGAAATTTCACGAAAAGAATATGAAATGAAAGCCCTACAGGCTCAGATTAATCCTCATTTTCTATACAATGCTCTTTCGCTCATCAATTGGAGAGCCATCCGAATCCATGCAACAGATATAAGTGAAATGGCGCAGCTTCTATCCACGTTCTATCGGACTACGCTGAATAAAGGGAATAATATTATTTCGGTTTCAGATGAACTATTGAATGTACAATCTTATATCCAGATTCAGCTTAACATGCATAGCAACAGCTTTGAGATAGAATATCAGATCGACGAGGCTATTCTCTCTTATTACATGCCTAACCTGATGCTTCAGCCTCTAATTGAGAATGCTATTATTCATGGTATTGAGAATAGAGAAGAAGAAGGAAGCAAAATTATTCTATCCGGAGAAATGGTGGAGGAGTGTATCATCTTCAAAGTAAAGGATAATGGCGTTGGCATCCCACAAGAACGACTCAATCTTCTGCTTAAATCCCAGTCTATAGGCTATGGGCTCAAAAATGTAAATGACCGGGCTATGCTAATGTACGGACCAGAGTACGGCTTGTCCATTACCAGTATTCTAGGACTGGGAACGGAGGTCACATTTCGATTTCCATCCAAAAGATACGAAGGTGGCTCAGATCTATAACTCTTTTAAATGCAGTGATGTTAACTAGCTACACTCTAAAATTAAATTCAACCGGGACATGTACGCTGGGTTAAACCCGGTTGATTTTTTTTCAATCTATTGAATTACAAATGATCAGGAGCGCTTTCCTCCCCCACCCATTCAGCAGAAACACGTACATAATCCCCCACATCAGAAGATGTCACCAGTTCAATAATGATCAATTCCAGCGGTGTAATCGCCCGTAAACCATGTCTCGCACCGGCAGGTACTGTGACTGTGTCTCCGGCTGTAACTGCATGAAGAACGCCGTTCATACGGTACTCTCCATTCCCCGAAAGAAAAGACCATAATTCCTTGGTATGCCTGTGAAAATGATAGCTGGTGTGCTTCCCTGCCAACATCGTGATTTTGGAAGTCGTAACCTCAACTCCTGCTGCTGTTCGTGAGAAATCCAGAATGCGGGAGCTCCCCCACCGCCTTTCTTCAATCATCGGCTTCGCGGCATGACCCTCCAGCTTCTGCTTAATCCGTTTCGCCTGCTCGATCCCAGCAACCAAAATACCATCCGCACCCGCCGCCACAATCAAACCTGGGGCACCGATGACATGTACGGGACAAGAGAGTTCGTTCACTAAATAGGTTCCTTTTGAATCCTCAGAAATGCTCCCCCTGCCAATTACCTTTTCCTGCAAATGAGGGGTAAGCGCATCCCAACTACCAATATCCGCCCAAACTCCGGTGTAAGGAATAACTACCGCTCGCTGCGTATGTTCAAGCACTTCATAGTCAAAACTTCGTTCTGGCAATTCGTCATAACGCTCCACCAGCTCCATGTAATCTGCTGAAAGATTCCGTTCCACCATACTTGAGAGCAAGTATCCTAATGAGCAGGAGAACACCCCACAGTTCCATAGTCCTCCACGGGAAATGAACTCGGTCGCCGCCAGTTCGTCTGGTTTTTCTGCAAATTGCTTCACATTTAGAAAATACGTCCCCTCTGAACCTTCACTCGGCAATATATACCCGAACTGTGTGGATGGGAATTCAGGCGTAACACCGATCAGGGCAATATCCGCTTGTGATTCGGATAGCACGCTGGGAAACCGCCGAAGCTGACTGAAAAAAGAAGCCTCCACATATGAATCCACCGGAATGACCACAACGGTCTCTTCTAAGTCTATTTTCTTCACGGAATGCAAATAGCTCGCCGCCAGTGCAACTGCAGTAAAAGTCCCCCGCTTCTGTGGTTCCGCTAGTAAGGCAATCTGATTTCCAACAGATTTGCGGGTGATTTCCACCTGACTGCAATGGGTTACAATGCAGCTTGAATCTAACAATCCTGCCTCATCCAGCCCTCTGCATACTCGCTCGATCATCGACTCCATGCCGCCATCTTTTGTTGGGAGAAGTCTTAAAAATGCCTTTGACCTGATCTCATTCGACAGCGGCCACAGCCTCTTCCCCGATCCCCCTGAAAGGAGTACGATCTGCAACGCTATCGCCCCCCTGCGCTGGACTTACTATTCGGTGTTCTCACATACCCCTTCCGTTTATGAAAAGACAATGATCTATACTTTTCCGCCAGCTCATCCAGCTTCTGCTTGGACAGCTGACCTGCATTCATATGGAGGCCTTTATTGCGTGCTTTTTGGATCTTCATGCCCCCACGATCCTTCGAATACAGGTAATTCCCATAAGTTTCGAATTCAGAAAAAGCAAATTGCTTAGTTCGGTTCATACTGTGTATAATCGCCGAATACCAAGGCTTCTGATGCTTTGCTTCAATCTCTCTTTTCATCTGAGTCAATTGGCTGCGTTCAAACAGCATATAATGCGTCACAAAAGAAGAAGCAGATGCCGCCTTCTTACCCATTAGCTTCCTATAGGTTGTAAAGTACTGAGGCTGACTCCAATTGCGGCTGTAAAAAATCGTCTTTCCCTTCTCACGGAATCGATGAGGAGCGATTAAGACCGTATCTGCATCGATAACTAAAAAATAGTCAGCCTTACACAGCTTGTCACCATTCAGCTTCAACAATTGCTGGAACAACCAACCGGATCTTTCCCATTTCCGTGAACGGTAATGGATATCTTTTTTTGTAATCGGAAGGACTGTATTCTCATCGACAAAGGTACAGCCCTTTTTTCGGCAGAAATCCAGTATACGTGTCTTTTTTGGAGCAACAATAAGTATTCGACCTATCGGATGCTTAACATGTGTTCGGACAGCGTCAATAACATAGGGGAGTGTTGCCAAATCTTTCTCGATAGCCGGAATCAGTACATCTATGGTAACGGCATGGCTTATGCGGACCTTTTTAGGCGAGGGCATACGGTCATCTCCATATCATGATTTTGCTTTAGGATATGAGGATAATAAGGAAAGGGAATGGGCTTTACTGTAAACTTAAGGAGGACAAGGGGGGGATTTATACCCTTCTTTTCGCCCATAAAGCCCAATTCCAGCACTTCTACGGGATTTATACCGTACATCTTGCCCACCAACCCCCATTCACACAACCAAGCTCCACACTCCCCCATACTATATCCAGCATTTTTTTCTGTGCAGTAAAAAGGCTGGGATGGTATATTGTAGATTGGCTAAATTTTCGACGTATTTTAATCGGCACATTTTAAGATGAACTCAACCATTCTCCAACTAGTTTTGTTGAGCTCACTCTATACAGAAATATATGAAGGTGAATCTATTGAATAAGCTCTTATTTCATAATATTCCGCTGGGAGCAACCGGCGAACGCATCCCGCAAGCGGCAGTAGCTTCAGCGCAGACTAGCAAGGAGCTAGTGAAGCGGGAGGAGGGGGACTCCGCTTATTTCCGCAGGCTGGAGGAAGGCGGCATCCTGCTCAACCGCCCGCAGATTGCTGCGGTTCGGCATCATAAAGGGCCGCTGCTGACACTGGCCGGTGCAGGCTCCGGCAAAACCTCGGTTCTGATCTGCAGAACCGGTTATTTATTGTCCGTGCGCGGCGTCTCGCCGAGTCAGCTGCTATTGCTGACTTTTTCGAGTAAAGCCGCGGCAGAAATGCGCGAACGGATCGCCCTGCTGCCGGGAGTCAGCACAGCGGACGTTGCAAGGCTGCAGGCCCGCACGTTCCATTCCTTTTTCTTATTTTTCTTGCGCAGACAAGGATTGCAGCAGGAAATTTTCAGCGAAACACGGCGCCAGCATATCCTATTGAAGCAGATCATGCGTGAGCTCGGACTGCCGAAGGATGCTTATCCACCGGAAACCCTACTCTCGCTGCTCTCTTCCTGCAAAATGAACATGGGCACCGTGGAAGATCTGCCAGAAGGCACCACCGCCGAAAAAGAAATGAAGTCCATTCTGGAAATATATGAACAATGGAAACTAGACAATTTCAAAATCGATTTCGATGATGTCCTCTTAATCGCTTATCGGATGCTAAAGGAGCGTCCGGAGCTTTTGCAAGAGTTGCAGATGAGATATCTGTACGTGATGGTGGATGAGTTCCAGGATACAAACGCCTTGCAGTACGAACTTGTCAAGATGGTCGCTCACCCACAGCATAATCTAATGGTGGTTGGTGATGATGACCAAACGATTTATTCCTTCAATGGAGCGCGCAGTGAGTTCATTCTAGAGTTCGAGAAGCTCTATCCGGGAGCAAGGGTTATTACGCTCGATATTAATTACCGCTCAGGTCCAGCTATCGTTGGACTTGGCAACGGCATTATCAAGCACAATACACGTCGGCGTTCCAAAACCCTGCAAGCCGCAAAAGGTAGTGGAAGTCAGCCACGGTATATGCGTCCGCAAACTGCAGACGAAGAAGCCGAGCAGATGATCGAGCATATTTTAAACGAGGTCTCTAGCGGCAAAAGAGAATATAGCGACTTCGCCATGTTGTACCGGGCGTCGAGCAGTAATCGGGCCGTTCTCGAACTGCTCCTTTTACGCGATATTCCCTATATTGATTACGGAGAAGGGCAATTATTGTACGAGCACTGGCTGATCTCTCCGGTAGTGGATCATTTGCGACTCTCCGTGAATCGGCGAAATTTTGCAGCGATGGAGAATATCCTGCCGACGCTATATATGAACCGTGAAAAAGGCATGAATCACATCCGCCAGATGGAAGCTAGACAGCCCAAGCAAGGACCGTTAATCCACCTATTGTCCATGCCCGGCATGGAGGATTTCAAAGGAACCAAGCTAAGAGATCGGCTCGATCTAATCCGAAATATACGCGAACTGACCCCAATACAAGCAATCCGGCAGATTCGTACCCAATTCTACGATTATTTCATCGAAGCGAATGAACGGCATCAAGCGACGTTGCATAGAGAGACGTTAAAAGAAATGCTAGATGAGCTAGAATCCTCCGCGGCGCGTTTCGACAGCATCCCTGCCTTTCTTGATTTCATAGATAATGTCACGGAGCGTAACGAGCATAATCGCCAACCAGGCACTAAAGAGCAAGGCAATCGGATTGTATTAATGACCATTCATAAATCAAAGGGGCTAGAGTTCCCTGTAGTCTTTTTAATTGGAGCGTCTGAGGGAATTCTTCCGCATAGCTCTGCACTGGAGGGTGATCGGCTAAAAGACCGCAAGCTTGCGGCTGGAAGCAGTGGAGCCTCAAGCTTAGCAGCACTGGAGGAGGAACGGAGACTGGCGTATGTGGCCGTTACGAGAGCCCGAGAGGAGCTATTTATCAGCTCACCTGCACAGCATCGGGGTAAAAAAGCGGAGGTCTCCCGCTTCATGTTATCCGCCTTCCGTTCAGCGGTTTCTTCCACAGCAGCGACTACGGTAAGCAGAACAGTGACAACAAGATCCTTGCCGACCAGCCGAGCGGCCACGACAAAAACAAAAACCCATGTCGTTCCGGTATGGAACTGCACGGGCAGCAGTTGTCCTGGTTGGACACGCATGAAGGCAGGCGGAGCTGAGGATCATTTAACCTCAAAACCATGCCCTCTATGTAGCACTCCTATGACGAAGGATACTAGAGAAGTTCCAGTATGATTTACACGCAAAAAAAGCAAGTTTCCTCTTCCCTGGAAACTTGCTTTTTAATATATTGCGCTGTGTCCAGCTTAGGTCCATGCCCACAAAAATCCATCGCGATCCCACGCGATTTTGCCGCCGTGCAGCTTCCGGAAAGCTTTCTTTACTTCCTTGGACAGTGAGGCATTGCCATTCTCATTCACAAATACAAATTGTTCTCCAAAATTCTCTTTTACATATTCAATCGCCGCGGTCTGATACAGGGTACCCGTAAACCGAATTTCCTTAACCATCCATTCCGCTACATCTTGTGCTGTTACTTCCATATGGATGTGCCTCCTTTCATGTACTTCATGCTAAAATGTGCCCTCATTATAACATGAATACAGCCCGACCGGACAAACGTCCGAATCGGGCTGTATTAGGCTGTCTCTAATTATTGTGGATATGTATGATTCGAAGAATGACGAGTCTTCTGCCCGCCACTTACCATCAACAGAATCCCTGTAATCAAGTGCAATACCCATCCCACAAATGGAATCCAAGCGAATAAAGAAGTTACAATTCCGAGTACTGAACCATAGATAGATTCTTGGTTCTTTGAAGATAAAATCAATGTAACTAGGTGAAGAATAAACATCAACCCCAGTGCGGAGTAGCCAGTGCCAATTACAATAGCAGCACCCAGAATTGGAATTGCCAAAATAATTTCAAACGAGCCTGTAATCCATTTCAAAGCTCTAGAAGCGCTCAAAAGACAACCTCCTAATTAGGTAAAATATACAATTTATTATACAAAAAACCAGCGTTCCCGTATATGATTTTCATCTTGCTTTACTATTTTATTTTCATCCTAAAATCACAGGTTCATCCACCTCATGAAGTGGTTGCTTTTGCACAAATGGGGGCAAGCCTTCCTTGCTCATTGCAGCTGAGGGAGCAAGGCCTAAGCAGTGGCACATTAAAGGAGCCATTCGCAGCTGAGGCAGCACTTCTCCCTCTTTTTTCGAAGGCAATGCATCTACTCCAAACGTATATAACGGCACATCCCGCTCGAAAGAGGTGACCCCTCCATGGTACCCATTTTCGTTCATTCCATGATCTGCCGTAATCAGAATCTTATACCCCTGTTCCATCCAAATAGGCAAAACAGTGGCTAGCAGTCCATCGGCGTTACGCACGGAAAGCTCATATTCCTTGCTCTCCCCGCCATAACGATGCCCGGCGTCATCTATATTCATGGAGTGAATGTATAGAAAATGCGGATCATAAGCACTCCGTAAATACACAGCGTCGGCAAACACATGACTGTCAGGATAGTGATCCTCGAAATAAAAACTGCCATGCTGAATTGGCCTCATCACATTATGCTGATGGCGATCAGCCAGTGGATCAAAGGGTGCCGAATTATAAAGCTCACTGACCCAATGATAGGCGACAGCAGCTGTACGCAAATTAGCGGCTACTGCCAAATGAAATACACTTTCTTCATGGCTAGGTCTCACAATATGGTTAGCCGTAATTCCATTTTTGGACACGGGTGTACCCGTTAAGAGCACTTCATAAAGCGGGCGTGATAGACTGGGTAACTCCGACTGTACTCGATAACAAGATAAGGATCCTTGTTCCACAAGATGCTCCAGATAGCCCATGTATTTGCGAGCAGCATCATATCTAAGTCCGTCCAAGACAACCACAATGAGTTTATTGCTCATTTCCGTCATTCTACTCACGCTCCTTCTCGCTCTAAATGTAAAAGCTCGGAAGGGTTCAACGCCAATGTGACTTTGTCCCCTTCTCCAACCCGTAGCCAGCGTCCATCATTTAAAAGATCAACCGTTAAGCGGATTCCTTCAGCCTCAACCGTACATCGAATAATATTGCCTAGCACAGACACCGATTTAATCATTCCATTCACCAGTTGTGCTCCTGCAGCAGCCTCCTCTTGACCCGCCCCGTCATGCAGTAACGTTACGGCTTCAGGGCGAATGGCAAAGCTGTCCATACCACTATCTATGCCACGGAACAGCGCCATCATCTCTGGCCGAGTCAATACGTTATAACTTCCCATGAACCGAGCAACGAACTCTGTGCGCGGCGCGGTGTACAGTCCTTCCGGTGTTCCACCTTGGACGATGCGTCCACCATTCATAATGCAGATGCGGTCGGATAGGATCAGCGCTTCTTCCTGATCATGCGTAACGAATAAGGTCGTCATGTTAAAGCGCTTCTGAATATCACGAATTTCGGCACGTAGATTCTTACGAATCTTGGCATCAAGTGCACTCAGGGGCTCATCCAGCAGTAATACTTTGGGCTGTACGGCTAGAGAACGGGCCAGCGCTACCCGCTGCTGCTGTCCACCGGAGAGTGACTGCGGATAGACATCCCGCTTCTCCTCTAGATCGACTAAAGCCAGCAGTTCCTCGCAGCGGCTACGTCGGGCGGCTTTGGACAAACCACGCATCTTCATTCCATACTCAATATTTTGGCTCACCGTCAGATTAGGGAATAGAGCATAAGACTGGAACACCATCCCCACCTCGCGTTTACGGGGCGGCAGATTTGCCAGATCTTTATTCTCTAGAAGGATTCTGCCGCCATCCAGCTCCGAAAGGCCAGCTATGCAGCGAAGTAACGTACTTTTCCCGCAACCGGAAGGTCCTAGCAGCGTCACAAGCTCCCCTTCACGAATCTCCAAATCTATATTGTCTAGCACACAGGTCTCACCAAACATTTTGCGTATTCCCTGCAGCTTCAGATAATCGTTCATCCCTTAACGCCTCCTCCCATCTTTTTGCCAAGCTTCATTAGTACCATCGAAAGGACTAGAATAAACAGAAAATACGAGATGGCAATTGCACTGGCTAAATGTCCGCTTTCGCCCATTCTTTGATATAGATACACCTGAATCGTCTGAATATGCCCGCCAACTAGCATGTTTGTAAGGACAAATTCACCGAACAGAACGGAGAATGATAATAAGGTAGAGACGATAACGCCAGGCCAGATATTTGGCAAAATCACATTCATAAAAGCCGTTCTGCGGCGGGCTCCAAGCAATTCTGCGGCATGCAGCAGTTCTACGGCGTTAACGGTCAACAGACTATTGCGAATGCCCTGATACATATAGGGAAGAATGACCACAAAATACGCCCCCACCAATAAATAAGCTGTTCCAGCGATATCAAAGAGGCCAGAGGAATAGGTACGAATAAGTCCCACCGCAGCCACTACACCAGGCACCGCATAAGGCAGAACAACAATCACTTTCATAAAGCTCTCCCAGCGCGGAAAATAAATGGTGATGACAAAAACAGCTGGCAGCATCACGGCCAGACTCAGCACCACGCTAATCAGGCATAAATACAGCGAGGTCCAGAGCGCCTCCAAAAAACGAATATCCTTAAACATTTCTCCAAACCAATTCAGTGTCCAAGCTTGAGGCAATAAGGTATTTTGCCAGTCCTGCGCGAAGGCATAAATACCGGTTGCTAACAGTGGAAGTAATAAATACACCATGAGCATTAGCATGAAAGTGCGCGGAGCGAAGCCTGCTTTACGTATATTCATTGCCCCACCTCCTCACTAGCTGCCGTCCACAAACGCCGAGAAGATTTGGTTTTCACATCCGGTTTACTGAGCGCTTTTGATCCAAACCTCTCCGTTCGCCGAACCATCAGATGATTCAAGTAGACGGCCAAAATCGTAGTCAGACCCAGCAGAACAGCAAGCGTACTCCCCATTTCTGGCTGAGTAACCACATCTCCAGCAACCAGTGAACCGATACGTACCGCCAGCAGATTATAATTCCCGCCAACCAAAGCATATGCCGTTGCATAGGCACCCATCGCATTGGCAAACAGTATTCCCAGTGTGCCGAAGATCGCCGGAGTTAGAATTGGCAGCCCAATCGTCTTCCAGAACTGCCATGGTCCTGCTCCCAGCAAGGACGCCGCCTCTCTCCACTGCTCACGAATTCCGTAAAAGGATGGATACAAGAGCAGTAAGGCTAATGGAACCTGAAAATAGACATACACCAGAATCAGACCAGACCAGCTATATAAATCAAAATCGGTAAAAACACTCCAGCCCCACTGTTTGAATAAGAGCGTAAACACTCCGTTGTTACCGAGCAAAATAATATACGCAAAAGCCAGCGGAACCCCTGCGAAGTTAGAGGTCATATTCGACAGCATTAAGAGTCTGTCTCTTACTCTCGGAGTGAACCGAGTAATACAATATGCACAAAAAAGTCCGACAATGATTCCTATCAGACTTGAGATTAAAGAGATCAGCAAGCTGTTCTTGATTGCCTGCATATAATAGGCACTTTGCAGTGCATGCAGATAATTGCCTAGCGTAAACCCAGTGCCATCGGACTTTTGGAAACTTCCTGTCAGCATGGACAATACCGGTACCAGCTGAAATGCTAACACCATCAGTACAAACGGAATGAGTGCCAGGACCACACCGCGGCTTTTCTGTTTCAATTTCCTCACTCCTTGTCGCGGGAATAGAACAAGGGCACCTTACGGCATCGTGACGAAGGCGCCCTGCTTCTTTTTTGGGGGAGAACAATTCTAGTTCAAATGCACAAGTACACGTTCCTGCCATAATTGCGGAATAGTCTTAGCTGTCTCTTCCCACACCTTGTAATCACCAACAGGCTTAGCGTTAACATATTCCTCTTTTGGCAGCAGCTTAGCAGCAACATCATCCGGTAGCTTTACACTGTCACGGATCGGACGCGCGTACCCTTTGGCAAGATTAATCTGTCCATCATCACTAAGAATATATTGACGTGTCAGCTTCGCAGCGTTAGGATGTGGCGCATATTTGTTGATGATCGTTGCATAACCGCTCACTACACTGCCTTCCTTCGGAATGGCTACCGCGAAGCCATCTTTGTTGATTTGATCTCTATAGTTCAAAGCGTTGAAATCCCAGAGCAAGGTAACTTCTACTTCCCCTTTTTCAATGTTGGCAAGGGAAGCCTCTGCATTGGAGAGACGTCCTTTTTTAGCTAAATCCTCGAAAAAAGCAATCCCCGGCTCAATGTTCGACTCATCGCCACCAAAAGCAATCGCTGCGGCCAATACAGCCATCTGCGCTTGAGCAGCTTTGGTTACATCACCTACGATGATTTTGTAATTTCCGTTCTTCAGATCTTCCCAGCTCTTCGGTGGGTTAGTCACGAGCTTGGTGTTTGTCAAAAACGAAATCGTCCCTTGATAGCCGACAATCCAATTCCCGTCCTTATCCTTAGCCCAATCAGGGATCTCATCCCAGTAGGTCGTTTTATAAGGTTGTGTTACCCCTTTATCCACGGCAACTGATCCAAATGCGATCCCTACATCTCCGATGTCAGCCGTTGGCTTATCTTTTTCCGCATCAAACTTGGCAATTTCCTCCGCGCTCGACATATCCGTATCTGAATGTGTAAGACCATACTTACTACTCATATCACTCCATGTATCTTTCCAGTTCGCCCAGGAATCCGGCATTCCCACGCTGATAACACTACCCTCTTCTTTAGCTTTACTCTCGATCTCGGTCAGACTTAATTCTTTGGTGCCAGCCTTTCCATTCGTTGATTCGTCAGCCTTAGCCGAATTTCCACAAGCAGCAAGCAACAAGACGAGCAAGGATAACATTAGACCCATCGATAATTGATTTTTGATCCCTTTTTTCATGATTTCCCCTTCACTCCTATTTCTTATTTGCGGGCTTCTCTATGCTCCAACTGTTAGGCACCCAATTGCAGTATAGGCGTGTACTATTTTCGCGGCATTAAGGAGGATAGGAATATTTGTAAATAAAAAGGAAGACATCCCAAAAAACCACCTGATTCACTCAGGCGGTTCTCGTGTTTATGCTTAAAGCTACACTACCTTCTACGCGCCGTCACACTTACCACGCCGTATCTATAGAGTACTTTCTTGCCGAACCAGCCAAATAACCGATCCGTGAAAAAGCCCATAAAGCCAAGACAGAATAACCCTACAAAGATCCAATCTGTCCGAAAAAACAATCTGGAATTCCAAATCAGATAACCTACACCTTCGTTCGAAGCAATCATTTCTGCACCGACAATCGCCATATACGAGGTTCCCATCGCTAACCGGATTCCTGTAAAAATATACGGTATCGTCGCCGGGACGATCACATGAATCAGGCTTTGCGGCTACTCACTTCATCAGTCGTCGCCACACAAGCAGCCCCCTCAACAAACGGCAGGGTTGTTACCACGTTCACTACCGAATCCGATCCCTTAGGTGCAGCCCCTGGTACTCTAAACTGTGTGACATCTATCCTCTCAATCGCTTGTTCTTCCGGCTTCTCCAGCTGTGGTACCCACGCATAAGGCACACGATAGGAACGGTAAACCATGTTTGTATTTCTGGAATCGTTATACGGTGAGATATATTCCCAGACCAGTTCATGTTCTGCCGTAACCTCGAAAAGTCTACCGTTAGATCCTTCTGTAATTAAGGTGTTGCCATTCGGTAACCGCTGGGCGGAGCTAATATAAGGACTATAGAATTTATAAGAATCCGTCGGAACAGAGAAGCCTGCTTCTGCCGCGGTATACTGCCATTCAATTTCGAGTGTCACGGGATTAATCTCTAGAATTCGAGAGTAGTCGCGGAGTGCATTTTTTTGCCCAAAGGGTGAAGATGGATTGGGAAGACCATAACCGCCCCAACCTCCGTTATCAAATACGAGTAGGTTTCCTTCTCCCGGCAAGCCCTTCGGAATGATGTGCGCATGATGCTGGCCAATGATCCAATCGATATGCTTCAATTCTGGCAGTGAGTAGTCTGGACCGATTCTCCACACGATGGCCCCGGTACGCTTATCTGTAATTGCGATAATGTTCGCTTCCCGTGCATCCCAGATCACATTATCTGGATGGAAACGCTCATCACCTGCATCGTAAAACTTATTAGGTCCTACATACGAAGCTGAATTGATATGCAACCAGTCACCCACACCGCCCCCCAGATTCCCGAAGGAGCGTGAGTTAGGATCACGGAATAAGACGTTTTTCGCCGCTTCATCAAAGCCTAGCTCTGCAAAATGTTCATTCGGGGCCCACTCCCAAACGATATTCCCTTCCCAATCCACTTCGATAATCGTGTCATCCAGCAGCTGCTTGTCGGAGATTTGGTGGTTGTAGATATTTTTGTGAGCGAGGATTAGGGTTTTGCCACCGTCAACCTTAGGCTCTAGCCCTGGTGCAAAATAACCCACTGGATTGCCTTCGCGCTGATAGTCATGATGCTGGCGAGCATACCAGAGCGGTTCATAACCCGGATCTTCTATATGTTCATAGCTGTTATATTTCCATACGATGTTACCGTCCCAATCGACCTGTACGAGATCTACATTATCCTGAATGCCGAATTTGGGATCTCTCCTTCCTGTACTGCCTAGCACATAACCACCAGGGAAAATTTTAGCCGGAAACCCGAGCAGCCCCTTCCACAGATGCACTTCTTTACCGTTCATATCAATCAGTACAACGCCTTCTTCACCCGCTTGAAATACGGTATACCCACTCCACGCTTTGCTTGGATTATATACGGTTGCTCCAGTTGGAAATATGGTTGAATGTCCCATCGTTCATCTCTCCTACATTTAATTTATTTTAATAGCTAAGATAATTACTTTTCTTTGTGACTGCTCGTGGCTTCTGTTCAAGGTTTGGAGAAGCTTCAGCCTCAGCATTCTCCTTCACCAGCTTCAGCAAGATGTCTGAGAATCCTTCGAGATTACTAATGATCCGCTGATAAAAGTGACTTTGCTGCACCAATTCCTCTTCCGTGAACCCCTCAAACAGAAGCGAAATACATCGTTCCCCAATGTTGCTATTAAGCTCTGCCATCTTCCGGCCTTTGTCTGTGATGTCCAGCATCACCGTCCTACGGTCCCCTTCCTTACGTCTGCGTACAGTAAATCCACCTGACTCAAGCTTATCGCTCAAAGCTGTGATCGCACCTGACGTAAAGTCCAGTTCATCTGCTAAATCCCCAAGCCGCTGTTCATCCTCGCGAATGATTTTATGTAGAATCAGCATGCCGGGTAAAGAGATGCCTGCTACTGTAACCTTATCCCGTTCCTTTACGAATCTGCGGACCATCTTGCGGAATACCCAGTCCGTCTCCTCCAGCTGTCTCCAATACGTATCGCCCATTCTTACCTCATCTCTCTCCATAGCCAACAAAAAAAGACTCCCAGCACAACTCCCTGGCAAGGGAAAAGTGCGGGAGCCTTTGGCGGTCCAATCGGCTCAGATAAATTATTTCACTGTTCATTTAATTAGTGTTTAAGGATTGATGATATCATATAACCCTTTATTCCTACCTGTCAAGTATGTATTTTTCATTCCAAAAAATTACCCCGATACCGGCGCAGATCGCATGCTTGTACTAATTCAAAATCAAATAAATTTTAAGCTTTTTCATTGACATTTTGCCCATTGTTAAATATATTGTACCTAAGAATAAATGTTTACCTAGGGAAACAAATTAGATAATTAAAATAAATGTTTCCAACAGGAAACAAATCAATAAATTTCAAGACGAGGAGCTTTTTAATGATTGAAATTAGAAACCTAAACGTGGATTATTTCGGTAATTCAGCGCTAGAAAATGTAAATATCGATATTCCCTTTGGGTATACCATCGGAATTATCGGGCCTAATGGTGCAGGAAAATCGACATTTATTAAGTCATTGTTAGAAGTAATCAAGAAAAGAAGCGGAACGGTGATGGTAGAGGGAAAGGATATTTCTGAGTACAAACGGAAGATCGCATATGTGCCACAAAAGAACGACATTGATCTTACTTTTCCAATCACAGTGAAAGATACCGTTCTAACTGGAACCTACCCAAACTTAAGAATCTTTCAGCGCCCAGGCAAAAAAGAGCGGCAAAGCGTCGAGGAATGTATGGCCATGGTAGATATAAGTGATCTTGCGGATAAACAAATTAGTAATTTGTCTGGAGGACAACTACAAAGGGTTTTTATTGCCAGAGCGCTTGCCCAAAAAGCGGATGTATTTTTTTTAGACGAACCTTTTGTTGGCATAGATCTAGTCAGTGAGAAAATTATTGTAAAACTGCTTAAACAGCTTCGTGAAGAAGGGAAAACCATATTGATCGTTCATCATGATTTACATGAGGTCGAAGAATATTTTGACAAAGTAATCATTCTCAATAAAAAGCTTATTGCTTTTGGCGATGTGGAAGACACCTTTACAGCCGACAATATCCTCAATGCTTACGGGGCGTCCTTAGGTAATCTGGTAATCAAAGGAATGGGGGGCGCCGAAAATGATTGATTATTTCTCAGCGTTATTAAACATTCCGATCTATGCGCTTAACGCTGGATTGTCTGCTATCATTCTTGGTATTGTTTCAGGGGTTTTAGGAAGTTTTATTGTACTCAGAAAAATGTCATTAATGGGCGATGCTTTGTCTCATGCTGTATTACCAGGTGTGGCGTTATCTTATATTTTAGGGATTAACATTCTTGTGGGAGCTTCATTGTTTGGACTTTTAGCGGCCATCCTCATTGAATTCATAACAAGTCGCAGCAATATCAAAAGTGATACCTCAATCGGAATTATTCTCAGCTCATTTTTCGCTCTAGGAATTGTCTTAATCACTTTCGCTAAGAGCGGGCTTGATCTAACTCATATTTTATTTGGTAACATTTTGGCCGTCCCGCAGTCCGAGTTAATGCAATCATTTATTATCATGCTTGTTGTTATAGCCATCATTTCATTGTTGTATAAAGAGCTGTCAATTAGTTCGTTTGATCCTGTCGTCTCTAAGGCATTTGGTTTAAAAACGGGATTCTATCATTATTTATTGATGATGCTGTTATCCGTGGTTACTGTGTCCTCATTATCTCAAGTCGGCATTGTGCTTGTGATTGCAATGCTGGTTATTCCAGCAGCTACATCTTATCTTTGGACGAATAAGCTGATCCACATGATTATCCTAGCTTCTACCCTCGGCGCTGTATCTGGAATTATAGGTGTGATCATTAGCTTTAGATTCAATTTACCTACAAGTGCCACCATTGTTCTAGTAGGCGTAAGTTTGTTTGCTATATCTTTTATTATCTCGCCCAAAAATAATTTTCTAAGGAAAGGGTTGAAACAAGGATGAAAACAATAAAGATGCTCTCTTTGACTATGTTCATCTTACTATTGACCGCATGCTCAAACGTTACTGAAGGAGAAGCAGATAACGACAAGTTAAAGATTGTTGCAACCTATTCCATTATCGCGGATATGACTGAAAACATTGTAGGGGAAAAAGCTGAGGTATACAGCATGGTTCCCATCGGAACAGATCCGCATATGTACGATCCACTACCTAAGGACACAAGTAAAGTATCTAGCGCAGATTTAGTTTTTTATAACGGATTGAATCTGGAAACAGGTAAGGGGTGGTTCCAAGACCTTCTTGATGTCACTAATAAAAAGGATGTCGCTTTTGCCGTCTCAGATGAAGTAACTCCAATGTACCTAACAGAAAAAGGCAAAGAAACTCAAGAAGATCCTCATGCCTGGCTTGATGTTCAGAATGCTATTAAATATGTAGATATCATCACTAAACATGTAATCGAAAAAGATCCGGACAACAAAGAATTTTATCTAAATAACCAATCAGAATATGTTAAGAAACTCAATGAATTGGATCAATATGCAAAAGAATCGGTAGAAAAAGTCCCGCAGGAGAAACGTATTTTGGTTACAAGCGAAGGGGCATTTAAATATTTTTCAAAAGCCTACGGATTTGAATCCGCATTTATTTGGGAAATCAATACCGATAGTCAAGGAACCCCACAACAAATGAAAAATATAATTAAAGTCATTGATGAAAATCAAGTGCCGGCATTATTTCTGGAGACGAGCGTTAATCTGAAAACAATGGAAACCATCTCCAATGAAACGGGTGTACCGATACATTCTAAGATTTTCACCGATTCTTTAGCTAAGAAAGGCGAAGAAGGCGACACATACATTAAGATGATTAAATGGAATATTGATAAAGTCGTTGAAGGATTGTCGTCATAAAATATCCCCACAAAGTGGGGTTTTACTTCGATGCATACTCAGATACTTTGCGGGGCCCCAAATAAATACTTTCAAGTACGTTAAAGAAGGCTGTCGAGATTTTTCTCGACAGCCTTAACTTTAATAATAACGAACCATTATTGGCCACTTTCCAGCACAATTGCGTGACTGTCCTCATCATATACCTGCATAAAAGCTGAAGCCGTCGGCAAATATTCAGCTGCCACATATAAAGTGCCCTTTATGTTTTGCACATTAAGACTTGCATCTGGCTTTAGGGAAAGTGTCCACTCCCCTTTGCTAATCATCGTCTCTTTGCTTGCCGAATCCCAACGAATGTCCGTTCCCCATGCGCTGAATAGCGCTCTAACCGGTAAATAAATTTTGCCGGATTGCTCAAGTGGTAGATTGTTAGTATTCAATTTCACCTGTACTCCGTCCAACCATACTTGCATCTCCTTACCCACTGGTAGTAGCGTGACTGCATCGAGCAGATCAGCCTCGCTACGCAGTGGCTTAAGGGCTTGCAAATCGAGATTTAATACCTTCAGCTTGTTATTCAGTGTATCCGTCACATACAATTTCCCGGAAGCAAGCGCAACACCGGACGGTTGATTAAACATCACTTTATCCAATGCTCCAACCTGATCTCCCAAGATACCCTGCCCTGCAACTGTGATGACTCTTCCATCCTTCTGAATGGCCCGAACCCGGTGGTTCAGACTATCAGCAATTAGCAATACCCCATCGGCATAAGCCAGTCCACGAGGACGATTGAACAGCACCGACAGACGATCTCCATTCTGAAACCCTCCAGCCATATAGCCAGTCACCGGATCAATACTGGTTGCTTTGCCTGCAAAGGTCTCAACCTGATCCCCTTTAATCAACCGGATCATCTGATTCCCACTGTCAGCCACATAAAGATTTCCTTTCTCGTCGAACACAAGACCAACAGGCTCATTAAATTTGGCTGAAGCTACCGAACCATCTAAATAAGCACCCATATTACCTTGCTGTCCTGCAAAAGTAGTCACAATACCTTCCGGTGTAACTTTGCGAATCATATGATTCAAGGTATCAGCTACATAGACGTTGTCATTGCTGTCTATTGTCAATCCACCCGGCGCGTTAAACTGCGCGGTATTGCGTTGTCCATCTTTATAGCCAGCTACTCCCGTTCCTGCGAAGGTATACACTTCTCCATTTTTAATTTTGCGGATTACATGGTTGTCGGTATCACTGATATAGATATTGCCTTTACTGTCAGCAGCGGTATACGACGGATGATTAAACAAGGCATTGGCACTCTTACCATCGATATATCCTTCCGCACCTTGTCCAGCCACTGTCTGCAGCTCTCCATTGCTCCACTTGCTGATAATACCGCTTCCGGACTGAACAATAATGAGATCATTGCTACTAGGTACGGCAGTCAATCCCCACGGCTGTTTAAGAGAGAGTACAGCGTTAGCAGAGATATTCTGATTTATATTCCCTTGAACGTTGCCGCTTACGGGTTGCACTGCCTCTGCCGTAGCAATACTGGACAGAGATCCGCTTATGAGCATAAATCCACAAACGATGGAGATGAGTTCCTTTTTCATTATGTTTGTTCTCCTCTCGAAGGTTATTACGCCTTTAAAATAACAAAGATAATCTAATCTGGAGGTTATCTACCACTACCTCTACAGGGCCATTTTCTGTATCTTCAATCCTCACGAGAGGAATGGTAACGATATAAGATTCGGGAAATAATCCATTCAAGAACTCCGGAGTAAGTTTAAGCACAAAGGTATTCTCACCGTTACGATCCAGTACATAATCTGTATCTTCTAGTGGAGATGGATCTCCCTCAGAATATTCATAATGATATCTAATCTCCCCTACATCATAACCCAGCGAATGGATGATAAATTCTGGTGCTTCACCTTCACCTATAGGGCCAGTATGGTTAAAATAACTCGGAGTGATCATTCCCTTGTAGGTAAAACCGCCATCTGCTATCCGTTGATCCTCTTCCTGTACTTCCCCCCCGGAAAGGGCATTCTTTAACAAACCGCCGTTTACCTTGATTTGAACGAAAGAGCTATAAGGAAGTGATTCACGCAGCTGAATGTGAAGCTTATTCTCTCGAATATATACCTCACCTAAATCGAGCTTGTCCTCACTTTGATTCAAAGTAACACTCACCCCATCCCTCGCAGCATTAGGATTAGAGTCATCTGCGATATTAAAGACTAATGGTGCAGTAAACGGCAAAACAATCTCATTATCACGGACGAGATAGTCATAGATATGTTCTCTAAATTCCTGCTGGTCTAGCTCAGGCGCACCTAGTGGATTTGGTGTTGGCTCCGGTGTTGGTGTTGGTGTTGGTGTTGGTGTTGGTGTTGGTGTTGGTGTTGGTGTTGGTTCCAGCGTCGGCGTTGCTGTCGGCTTCGGCTCCGGTGTCGGTGTCGGCGTTGGTGTAGGTCTCGTCGGCGATGTTGGTCTCGTCATATCTAAGGGAGCTAAACTAGATAGATCATAGTTAATCTGAGGTGGAATTGTTGGAATAGGCGGACTTGAGTGAACGGGCATAGTGGCTTTTATTTGCTCGAGTAGTTGCTCGATTTTTTTCTTAGCCGATTCGAATTCCAATACCTCTTCTTCGTTCAGATATTTCAAATGCTGCTCTAGCGCAAATTGTGGTAATGCATTTAGGGACAACTGCGACTCTATCCATTGTTGATTCTCCATAATTAACTGCTGGGAGGCTGTTATCATACGCTCAATCAGCGTGGGATCAATAGTCGAAACTACATGAACTGTTCCTTCCAGAACTCCCAGATAATCGCCGTTATTCCCTATCCCATTATTAAGGACTACATTGCCTTGGCTATTAACGCTAACAAAAAACTCTGTACCCATAACGCCCATAATAGCCGTTGGTGTCTCAATCTCAAAGCGGGAATCGCCCTCCAGCTTCTTTTTCACCTTGATCAAGACTTGCCCATTTTGCAGCTTCAGACTTGTCTTACCGCCCAGCGCTTTTGCACTTTCGACTAATTGGCTAATAGTAAGCGTAGTACTAGCTCCGATCGTAACTTCTTTGTTAGCATCAAGATCGAGGCTAATTTGCCCATCATTGCCTGTTATAATCGTATCACCTTGGGTAATCGCCATTCCTTTAAAAGCGTTGAATTTCTTCGTTCCACCGCTCTTTTTCACTTCAGACTTGCCTGAGACCGCAGTTATTTTCCCCACTTTAACGCTATCCTTCGCCTCTGTGACAACTGCGGGCCAAAGAATACTGAACAACAGCATAAACGACAGTGTAAGCTTTAACGACCTCATCTCAATCCCTCCAGTTCATAGACACTGATTCCTTGTTCCTTGCCCTTTACCTTGATCTCCCCTAATGAAACAGCTGATACTCTATCTTTTACAAAAGCGTAGGTAGCCTCACTGATGAGGATTTGTCCAGGCTTCGCATTGCTTTCCAGACGGGCCGCCGTGTTGACGGTGTCTCCAATCGCTGTATAATCCATCCGGGTCTTGGAGCCAATATTCCCGAATACAGCTGGACCAGTATGCACCCCGATACCGAATTTCACTATAAGACCAAACCGTTCGAACAGCTTTTGTTCCACCGCAGCCGAGCCTTCCTTCATCGCCCACGCCGCCTTCACCGCTTGCATTGGATGATCCTCCAGCAGCAATGGAGCATTAAAGATCGCCATCGTGGCATCCCCGATAAACTTGTCCAGCGTGCCATCATACTTAAAAATACAACCCGCAGTCAGATCCAGATACTCATTCAGAATCTCAACAATCTCCTCTGGTTCAGCAGCCTCCGACAACGGAGTGAACCCGCGAATATCAACGAATAACAGGGTTAGCTCTCTGCGACTTCCTCCCAGCTTCAGCCCTTCTTGACCGTTCTTAAGAATTTGATCGACAACCTGCGGGGCAACATATCGACCAAAAATATCCGTAACTCTACGTTTCTCCATCAGTTCTTCTAAATATTGAAAAGCTATTACGATAATACAACTAACGATTAGAAAGGGAATCACATAACCCAGTGAAATGACTATCCCTTGGTCATAGAAAAAACGACCTGCAAAGATAAGAAGTGCAATGATGACCACAATGACCGCATAGGAATATAGCATCTTCACTTTACGGAATAGTAGATAGGCTAAGAGCGCAACAAAAAGCAACACTACCTCGTTCCACTTCCAATTCAGTACCCGCTTATAATTATCGTCCAGTAGAGATTGAATGATATTTGCATGAATTTCCACACCATATAACGTATTTTTTCCGCTAATGGGTGTTAGGAAATCATCCTTAAACCCTGTAGCATAGGGCCCTATAAGCACAATTCTATTCTCAAAATAAGATGGTGGAACCTCCCCGCTAAGAACCGCCGAATAAGGAATCTCCTCAAAGTCGCCATTGCCACCTGAATAAGGGATATAAAAGCGCCCAAAGTCATCCAGTGGGAGTTTCTGCGGATCAGCAGTGCCCCCCATCGCCTCTCGATATTTCTGGTAGACCGTCCATGACAAGCTGTGAATAGAATCCCCTTCATAGTCAAAAGAATAAAGAGCCTTACGCACCACTCGATCAGTATCGGTAATAGTATTGATATGGGCGGTTGCAGCCGCAGCCTTCCCCAAAGCCTCAAACGGCTGGGATAGCTCCAGCGCTTCGATCTTTCCCTGCTCGGTATTTGGCGCAAATGTGCCATATACAGGCAGAACTACATTCCCCGCACGGGCCACAGCCGCAGCGAATTCTGTATCCGCCTCCGGGTCCTCCGAGCCTACAGGGAACGTAAGGTCAAAACCGATCACTGCTGGATGTCCCTCGGAGAGCGTATCTAACAGCTGTGCATGAACATTTCTGCTCCACGGCCAGCTGCCAAAGTCCTCCAAGCTCTGATCATCTATCCCGATGATAGCAATCGTAGTATCCACAGACCGCTCGTGCTGCATCACGCGGTCTTGTAACAGATGATCAATGGAGTCAAGACTCCCTCTATACAGTAGAACCGCAAAAATCATCGTAAGTAGAAGCAAAATATGTGCTAACTTAACTCTCAAGGTTCGTTTCTCCAATCTATGTAATATGGAATGAGTCCGAGCCAGCGCTATAATAAGCGTTCAAATACGTTGGTAATTGATAAGCAAAGAAGAAGGGGGCAGTGGATATCAGAATAAGGAATACCAGCAATCATGGATGAATACCCATTCCTGCGCCAATTGGAAGAAGTGCTGTAACAAGGAGAATAACTGCCGGATCATCGTGAATAACTAGTGTAACAACGAAAGATATCATTATGAATGCCAGCAGGAAGCTAGATTATGTCTATTAAAAATTTATTCAAAAATATTATATATGAAAAATCATATGAATAGTAAGAATTTCCTGCTTTGCTAGCAGAAAAGGAATATAGAGTGCAAAAAATGACAAAAAGCAGGCCAGAGTTACCTCTGCCTGCTTTTGCCATACTATTCTTATAAACTGATTATTCCATATAACAGTTTTGCAATTTCAGCACGGGTTACTTTGCCACGAGGATCGAAATTATTGTCGCCCTTACCGTCAAGGATTCCCTTAGCTTTCAATTCACTTACCGCTTGCTTCGCCCACTCTGATACGCTGTTCATATCCTTAAAGCTTGCAGTAGCAGCAATGGAAGACTGCACTCCAGCTTTGTATTGTATCAATTTCTGTAGGACAACAGCCGCTTCTTCACGTGTAATTGCATCTTTAGGACGGAACTTGCCATCACTGCCTTGGATAAGTCCAAGCTGGACAGCTTTGTTTATCGATGATGCATAATAAGCATCTTTTGATACATCTGCAAAAGCACCATTCCCCGTAGTTTCACTTGTCTCATTCAATCCGAGTGAACGAATGGCTAGTGTAACAAAATCTGCACGGGTTACATTCGCTTGTGGACCATAGTGCGTATCGTCGATACCCTTAATCACATGCTTAGCCGTCAGCTTGGAAATGTACGTCTCTGCCCAGTGACCAGCGGTATCACTAAATTGCTTATGGTATTCCAGTACCGCGAAGGAAGAGAAATGATCTGTTGTAAAGGTAACGGTATTACCTTTAAACACTCCACCCAAATATTCCAAGGTACTGCCATTTACATAATAGACACCCGCAAAATTTGTATCGAGCTTAGCAAGCTGTTCCTTCGTCAGCGTCAGGGTAATCGTAACAGCACCCTTAAGCTGGTGGATAGCCGTTTCTTTGCCTCCTGCTGATGTACTGAGGTTCAGCGTAACGTTAGCTCCGGATGGACTCATTCCAGAGACATTGGCCTGTACAGAAATCATACTCGTATCAATGCTTAGTAGCAGCATATCACTGCCTGCCGGGATAGCTGGTAAAGAGCTTGTTGGTACGCTTAATGTAACGCTGGAAGACACAATATTCAGATTCAGCTTCTTGTCGGCAGCCTGTTGGATGCTCGTTGCATCAAGTGCAAGTTTAAACTGATCTTGAGTCAAAGCTTCTCCGCCTAAGCTAATCTTGATATTTCCACCTGTCGTAGCTTCCTCAATCAGCTTCTTCAAGGCTGACGGATCAGCTGTATACGTTCCATTACTTCCTAATGCCAGTTCAATGTTTCCTTTTCCCGCTCCAGGTGTGGCTGTAGGCATTGGAGTCACTGTTGGCACTGGTAAAACTACTGGAGGTGCTGATGTCACCTCTGGTGTTGGTGTTGGTGTCACCTCTGGTGTCGGTGTTACATTCTCTTTCCCAGTGTAGAAGCCCCAAATGTCTGAAAGCACACTACCAGAGTGATCATCCTCGACTTTTGTATACCACTGGTAGTAGCTTTCTGGATTAAGCTTACTCCAAGTGACCTGAGTCTCCGTACCGCTCTCTACTTGCTGCTGGGTCGCGATTGTCTGATCACTGTAAACCTTAACTCCAATGTAATCGGTAGCTACACGTTTTGTTACAGGCTGCAGATCGAGATCTAGTACGAACTCATCTTTGCCCGGGAACTCATTTTCATCATAATAATTATAATCATCCAAGTAAGGCGAATAAGTCTTCACACGAAGCTTGTTGTTAGCTACATCGAACTGAAGCAGACGAATATAACCAAGTCCACCCTCTTCGGCACCTTGATAATCTGCCAGCATTTGATATACACTGCGGTCCGCGATGCCATCTCCATTATCATCCAACTCATCTACCTTAAGCTCCGCATCATGATAATGACCGGACAAAGCTGCGATTACGTTCTTGTTAGGTTTTACAACCTTTTCAAAGATCGTATCGGCAATCGGTGCGCGGTTATTAGATACGAGCAGGTATTCATGAAGACAAAGAATCGCTTTACGTTCTGGATAACGAGCAACGATCTCATTCATCCATTCAATTTCTTCTTCAGCCAGTCCCCAGCCCATATATACGATAATGAAGTCATTTCCGTTCGCAGATACTAAATCATAATGGCCTCGGTTGTTGTCATAGGATCCGCCAAAGGTTGGCATGTCCTTAAATCTCCATTCCCCAAAGTATTGCCAGAATTTCGTGTAATCTCCGGTTTGATGGCCTACATCATGATTACCCGCAAGAACACCATATGGAATACCTGCATCCTCGAGTACCTTCATATCCCGATCGGCTTCTTCCCATTGATATTCCTGATACGATTTATCCACTACATCACCTGTATGAATTACATACTTCAGATTCAAATTATCTTTATTGTCGGCAATCCACTTTACATTTTTCTGATAAATGTAAGGGTAGCTTTGAGAATAATATTGCGTATCAGACATCCATACAAAAGAAAAATCATAGGTATCCTGCGTAACTGTAGGTGCAGT
Source organism: Paenibacillus sp. Marseille-Q9583 (assembly GCF_976954365.1). NCBI lineage: Bacteria > Bacillati > Bacillota > Bacilli > Caryophanales > Paenibacillaceae > Paenibacillus > Paenibacillus sp. Marseille-Q9583. Next base: position 4,202 of record NZ_CDRJTB010000004.1, on the reverse strand, counting down.
CTTAGTCGCGGACGCAATCTCATCCTGAACCATGACAGCAATGCTATCTCCGCTAGCGAATTCTCCAACAGTCACCGTAGATTTCAGTTCAAAATCCTCAGTACCAGCAATCAAATGATCCAGCTGTATCCACTTCTCTTCAGCAGGACTCCACGCGTAGAGACTTACTTTACGACCTGGAAGTGAATTCCCCTTCCATTCAATATCCACACGATCTGAAGCCTTCACCGATTCATCCAGCTTAATTTCATAGCGCTGATATGGGAATTGCTCCACAGCATCGTTAATTAAGTACTGTCCGTCAACTGCACTTATTTTGCTGTATTCGTCACTGCTAAGGGCTTCTTCGCCCGCAGGAACGGATTGCTTCGGCGGTTCTGTATCCGATGCGTTCTTAAATCCAGTAAATCCTTGCTCTGGATGGTTACCATCGTACTTGAAGCCTCTATAGAAGGTAACATCCATCTTATCCTGATTAGGATCTTCAACCTTAACCTTCAAAGTTGGATTCGTGCCCACACCAATCTCCCAGTTCTGAGGTGAGATCAGGAGTGGTGCAAATGGATTTTCATTCGGTACTTGGAATGTAATTACCTTTTCCACCTGATTACCTATCTTATCCAATGCAGTGATAGAAAGCGTATGGTCTCCACCCGATAGCTTTCCAGATGAAGTAGCATACGGCAATTCAATAACATTGCCATCCAGCTTCACGCTAACTTTATCTACACCTGCGTAAGTATCCTTGATCTCAGCAGTAATTACGAAATTACCGCGATAAGTTTTTCCATCTTCAATCGATGCTTTAATGGATGGTGGCGTGTTGTCTACAACTACGTTTGACGATACCTTGGATCCACCTTCGGTCACTGTTACTTTATGTTCTCCGTCAGTTACTTCTTTAGTATTCCAGTTATAAGCCTTCGAACGGAATAAATCAGATTTCAGATCGAACCGGAAGCCGATGGATTCATGCTTCCCTGCGCTGTCCCCCATCTTAATTTCTTTATCACGTTCTGCATAAGCAGGGTCCCAAACTTCAGTACCATCTGCAAGTAATAGGCGCACATTCTTTACTTCAAAGTCATCTTTATTCTCCTCGGGACGAGGGTCAAAAGGCGATGATTTAGAGCCCGCCCGAATGTAGATCACATTATCCGTGCCCACTTGTAATGCGGCAGAGGAGATCGGGAAGGTCAAAGTCGTATACGTAGTAATCGGGTCCATAAAGGTATATAGAATGCTCGCGTCCCCTAATTCTGCCGGTCCCATTGTGATACCATTTTTGAAATAATAGTCTACATTCTTCGCATCAAATACAAAGTAAGCATCATTCTCAAGCGCGGCATATACCTCGTTATTGCCGAGCACTTTATTGTCGATGCTCAGGCCCACTTCATCAGCCTTGGCAGTGGCAGAGGTTCCTTTTACCGTCATAGAGCCATTAATGAATTGCCCATCCTTCACATTCAAACGAAGCGCTGATTGATCTGGACCCCCTGTAATTTTCACTTTCATTACCGGAGATTCAGTCTCATTTGTGCCATCGGAAACGACGAAGTAATACTGAATTTCATTTCTGCCAATCAAATCAGCAGACGACAATTTATAATGATACAAGCTATCGTTAAAGTCTTGGGATAGATTATGGCTGACAAAATCAGGCTGCTTATCCGAAGCTACCCTTACTTCTACAGACGTAACGGCTTTATTGTCATCCGCAAAAGCCTTCAAATCCAGACTCATCGACTGATCAATCTCCGTTACACCAGTCAAATCATCTACCGTTGGCTTCTCTGTATCCGGCTCCACATGGATCGGTGTGTTAGGAAGCTGTACTACATCCACCTGCCCTGGTGACGGAACCGCTGATCCTGTGCTAATCTTGAGCATTTTACTTTGCCCATTCACAGGATACTTGTATAGAAGGGCTTTATTTTCTTTGGTGTCATCACCTTTAGCCCCACCATCATAGGTAAGATCAGCATCATAATACGCAGAGGAGATTTCTTTCTCGGTATTACTTTTGATTACGACGGCCCGGCGGCCAGAGTTCGCCATCCCATCGCTTTTGATTTGAAAGAGATTCGTGCCATCCATCAGATTAGTGTTGAATTCCGCATTAAAATCACTAGCGGTGTATGTACTGTTAGCACTATTAATAACCCAAAACACTACGGAATGCTGTGCAGGAATTACAAAACTCTCTTTCGTAGAGGGCCACTTCACATCGGAAGCATTGCCTTTATCAGGATAGCGATAATAGATCTTGTAGTTTTTAAAATCAATCGGTGCATCAGTATTGTTATATACCTCAATGAATTCAAAAGCATCGCTGCTCGTACCTTTTACATTCGTCGAATTTGGCAGCAGCTCTGTAATTAACAGCGGCGGCACATTACTCGAATCGAATGCAGGCAGGTTCACATGAACAGAATAGCTCTCTGTTACATTGTTTACACGAATGCTGTAGTGCAGTTCTGGTTCTTCCAGTGCAGCCGCAGGAATCACGGCCGTATATTCCCCCTCGCCTTTTGAGGTCATGGTGATTACCGTATCTTTCACCTGAGAAGGAGAGCCGTATTGCAACTTCACTACCGGTAGCGTTCCGTCTGGTCCAATCTCTAGGTTCGTAATCTTCGCGGTGACGGGAAGATCCGCTGGATCCACACTGCTCTGCGAGTGGTGTTCAATTACCGGTTGCTTGTCTCCAGGTACTAGCTCAGGCAGTTGCTCTGGATCTACGGTTCCTGGTGTAGCCGCAACCGTTCCCGAAATCGCCATGAGACTCATCATAGAGCTGTTGGATTGCGAATACTTATAGAAAATCCCGTTGTTTTCCTTCACCTGTTCTTTTCCATAAGAAGCAGAGACAATAAGAGCATCTCCTGCTTTACTTTTAATTTGTAAGTTGCGCGGAGAAGTGTTTGCCATACCACCGCCACCGTTAATACGGAACAGGTTTACACCTTCCTGCAGAGATGCTGAAGGATTAAAGTTTTTGATGAAATCCTCGGCAGGAACACTCAGATTATTGCCGTTCATAATCCAGAAGACGATATTTCCATGCGCCGGTATGACCGCATCGCCATTTGGTGTCCAAGTATCTTTGTCATTATAAAAGAAATAATAATCCTTAAAGTTAACCGGCTCGTCCGTATTATTGTAGACCTCGACAAATTCATAGCCATCTACTGAGGTCCCGTCCGTGCCTTTTACATTTTTAGTATCTGGAACAACCTCTGTAATAAGTAAAGAGCCTGGATTGGTTGGTGTCGCATACACATCTGTCATTACAGTCGGTTGACTTAAAAGCGTGTCGAGCTCAACCTTTTCATCAAAATATGCTCCTAATTCGGAAGATGTCTGCTCCGTATCCGGCTGCTGTTCTTCTGCATATCCTGCTGGAACCATGATCCCCAACATCAAACTACTTGCAATTACGCTGGATAGAAAACGTTTAGCTTTTGCTGTTATTCTCAAAATCCCGAACACTCCCCGTAAGTTTGATTGTGACCCTTCTGCATAAATATGCAATTTAGATCATCTGGAAAGTATACTAGGGGTATATTATCGCTATATTATTCCAATGTTAAATCTTTAGGTTATCTTAAATATTGTTTAAGCTTCAGCTCAGCTTTCCGGGTTATAATAGAAACAAGTTAAACCTCAACCATCACAGACACTTTCGACAGAAACCACAAAACGTTATTTGTAAAATAAGAAAAGAGGACTCTAATGGATATAAAAAGAGTGATTATAGTAGGAACCGTAGTTATAGTAATGTCTTTCGGAAATGCTTGGAGTAGCCTTACTGCTAACGCAAGCTCGTCAACTCAATGGTCCACCACAAGTGTTGCGGATAAAGACGAATTATTACTGAAAGCCCTTAACCAACCCACAGATGATGATCTGTACGATGCCTTATATGACGGCAAATCACTTCAAGATATTGCAATAGAACAAAACACAGATATTGAAGATGTGATCGATCTACAGGTAACCCAGCTAACGGAACAGCTAGATTCACGACTAGCTTCCGGAAATATTACAGCCGAGCAGTATACAGCACACAAAGCGGAGCTGAGGGACATCGTTACGGAGAGCGTTCTCACTTCTTTCGGCTAAGAAAGATACATACATTGGCCGTACAACATTTCTCCGCGTCACAAGCTAAAACGCCTTCTGCGTCCCTAATGGAC